>JAFVHO010000218.1 GCA_017474485.1 Prevotella sp. | reverse complement strand
TTTTGGGCAAAGATCATTCTAAGCGAGTGTGTCAGACTGTATGCCACCTCTATGTCAGGATACAGTTCAAAAAGCATTTCTGCACGTTCTCTCTGGCTTGGTGTCCATTTCTCTGGCGACACCATCAGCAGGTATTTGCTGTGCATGAGTGACTAATCCTTTGGCAAACTCCACAAAGTCCTTACCACTATCTGGACGTAACAGTTCATAGTTATCTTCAAGAAAAGCACGAATGACATCACCCGTGACATGACCATTTTTCTCATAGTATTGCACTATCTTGGCATCTATATCTGCGAGACGTTTATGCAGCAAAGTATTGTAGTATTTGTATTCTAAGTCTGTAGTAGCACGTATCTCTCCAATTCCACCAAAGCCCTTTGCATTCCAGTCTTTAGGGAAAACGGAGACTTCCGTAGTCTTACGCATAGAGTCTGCTTGCCAGTTGTATTCGATGTAAATGGGGTATCTCTTACCTGGCTGCACCTCTTTAGGAGTACGCAACTTCAGTCTGCCTTTTGGATAGTTCCTTGCTGTTCTTCCCATATTTAATTACTTTATTAGTTTTAATGTATCAGCAAATATACAAGATATTGGTCATTTTGTCTTCTTTTAAAGGCTAAAAAAGACTTTTGGGATCGGTTGATTTGACCTTATAAGGCAGAAAAAAGCTGCATGGAAAGATTATGGAGCTTTTCCAGGCAGAAAAGCATTGTAGTATTAGTAGTCTATGTCTGGAGTAGTGCGTGTCTCGCCTATTCCACCATAGCTCTTTTCATTCTAGTCTTTATGATATGTCTATACTTGTTTTGAAAATTAAATGATCACCTAGGGAAAGTCTTTCAAAGATACAGATTATTGATCATTTTATTTTCATTTTAAGGCTAAAAATGCCTTTTTTGATCGGTTTATTTGGCCTTAAAAGACCGAAAAAAGCAACATGGAAAATCTTAACAATTTATCCATGCTGCTTATTTTCAATTAGTTACGCTTTTTTAAGCCGAATTAAATGATCAATACTCATCCTCGTTGAACAGGAAGTCTTCCTTGGTGGGATAGTCGGGCCAAATCTCCTCGATACTCTCGTAGATATCACCCTCGTCTTCTATCTCCTGCAGGTTCTCTAATACTTCGAGCGGTGCGCCCGAGCGGATGGCATAATCTATCAGTTCGTCCTTGGTTGCGGGCCAGGGAGCGTCTTCCAATTTTGAAGCTAATTCTAGTGTCCAATACATAGTCTTTAAATATTAAGTTTTGAATTTGCCCGCAAAAGTAATATTTTTTTTCTTATTTACAAGCGTTCTGCCATATTTTTTCTTGTATTCCTTGAAGAAAATTCAACTTTTTGGCCAAAACGAACAAATAATCACTCAATCTGTTGACGTATTGTTGCACTTCGGGTGATACAACAGCATCTTCAGCAAGAGCCACGATGCAACGCTCGGCACGACGACAAACAGTACGACAGACATGGGCTTGGGCGGCCTCACGACAACCACCAGGCAGAATGAACCCTTGACGTTCGGGCAGTTCGTGCATGATGGTGTCGACTTCGTTTTCCAAGAGCTCTATCTCGCCCTCGGGCAGATGGGCGGAAGGATAGAGGGGTGTCTGTGACTGGTCGGTAGCGAGATTGGTGCAGACGTTGAACAGGCAGTTCTGGATGCGAACGACCATCTGGTATTCGTGACTGTCGGCAGGCAATAGTGATGCCAAGAGTCCGAGGTGCGAGCTGAGTTCATCGACGGTGCCGTATGCTTCGAGACGGGTGCTGGCTTTTGATACGCGCTGGCCTCCAACCAGTGAGGTCAGTCCTTTGTCGCCTGTGCGAGTGTAAACTTTTGTAATCTTCATATAGGTTATGTTTAGAAATTGATGCGATAGTTGTGTTTATAGCGCTGGGTATCGAAGAAAACGATGCCACAGTAGTAGAGGTCGAAGGTGGTGCCTGTACGTGTGTCGTGCTCGATGGCGTGCCAAGTCTGCCTGTCGCGCCAGATGCCTTCGACGATGATGACGGACTGCTGGTTGCAGTGTGTATAAATCTGCTCTAGTTGTGCATATTGTTCTATCTCGATACGAACGAGGTCAATGTTGACAGTTGACAGTTTACAGTTGACAGGTGAGAGACGTGCCGAACGACAACCAGCCAGGAACCAAGGCTGATAGTCATTAGTGAGTATCGTGGCAGGCTGGCGCCAGTTGGACACACGAAAATACAGTCTCCCCAGTTTGCGTTGCATCCAGTTGTCAGCCTGTAGTTCGTCGTAGGCATAATAGGCGCCATGCTCATTGACCACCGTGCGCACAAAATCGAAGTCGGTAGGCGACTGGATGCCAAATCCCTGGCACTTGTGGATGCGGCTCAACCAGACGAGCCATCGTTTCATGGGCGTCATAGTCAATACTCAATATAGGGTTCCAGTCGATGAATAACCTCGTCAGTAAAGTCCTTACTGAGGCGTAACTCGTTGAGGCTCTTGATGTCGCCATGCAGTCGACGATAGTCGATGATAGCTTTAGCCATATAAAAGTTGACATACGGATGGCGACGCAGCTGCTGAAGTGTCAGACGGTTGATGTTCATTCGTCTGGGGTGTGCATCGGCAATCACAAAATACTGTTTGGATGCTTGGGGGAAGTCCTCGATTTCGTCTAACTGGTCGATGCTGACGTAGCCGCCCAATCGCTGTCCGTGGCGGATAATCTCGCTGGCGTAATAGGAGCCGATGCCAGGCACTTTCTTCAGTTGCGTGGTATCTGCAGTATTCAGTATGACGTGCTCGTCAGCTTGTATCTTGACAGGATAGCGCAGCGTGTCGCGTTCTATTGGTTGGCGTTTGCCCACAAGTGTTGAGGCGGGCAGGTAGTCATTAGAGATGCGGATATATGGCTCCAACTCACGATATTGCTTGACGGTCAGGCCATAGAGACGTGCAAAATCCTCTTTCTGACGATAGATGCCTCCTTTTGCGCGATACTTATATATATTACGTACTTGCCAGGGTTGCAGTCCAAGGCGTAGCAGCTGGGTACTGTCAGCCGTATTGGGGTCGAAAGGAAAGCGTTCCACCTTTTGAGACTCTGTAGCATAATACTGAACGGGACGGTTGGTATGATGGGCTTTCTTCTGACTAAAGATGCTATCGGCAGCCGTCTGTTGGGAATCGGTCTTGTAGTCGCCAAACTTCCAGAAGAATGTTGCGAAAGCCACAGCCAGCAGTAGGAGTGCAATAGCTATCTTACGATCGTTGCGAATCATATAACACCTAACTGATGGAGAAAGACAAGAATGATGCACAGCGGACAGACGTAGCGCACGGCAAAGAGATAGATGGGGAAGAAGCGCTGTCCGTGTGTACCCCAGTTGGTAAACTCGTCATGTGCCACCTGGCGAGGTATATACCAGCCCACAAACAGACAGGCCAACATGGCACCTGTAGGTAGCATGAAGTTGGCTGTCAACTGGTCGCAAAAATCCATCACAGAGCGTCCCATCAGTTGCAAGTCGGGTACTGCCCCAACAGACAGCGAACAGATGACGCAGATAGCTGAGGCAATCAATGTGATGACCCAGGCAGAGCGACGACGTAGCAATGACAGCTCTTCAGTAAAGAAGGCTGTACCAATCTCGTGCATGGAGATAGTAGAGGTCAAGGCAGCAAATACCAATAGGGCATAGAACATGACGCTAACCACATAGCCAACAGCAGGCATAGAGGCAAAAGCTTGTTGGAACACGTTGGGCAGCGTGATGAAAATGAGCGAGGGTCCTGAGTCAGGACTGATGCCGACAGAGGCAGCAGCGGGGAAAATCATGAGTCCCGACAGGATGGCTATTAATGTATCCAGCAAGGCGATCTGGCCAGCAGACCTCAAAAGGTTTGTGTCACGAGAAAAATAGCTGGCATAGGTACAGAGACAAGCAGTACCTAACGACAGCGAGAAAAATGCCTGTCCCAAGGCTTCGAGTAACACACTGCTGGAGATCTTGCTGAAATCAGGCTGGAATAGGAACCGCACACCTTCTATGGCACCAGGCAGCATGCACGATGCCACCATCAGAATGCATAATAGAATGAGCAGGATGGGCATCAGTAGTTTCGAGGCCCGTTCAATACCTTTGCGTATGCCACGAACGACAACCAGATGGGTCAACAGCACAAAGGCAACACCCCAAAGCAAAGGTCGCCAAGGGTGACTTGAAAACTCGATGAAGTAGTTCTTGACGTAGTCGGCATCGCCAACCACTTGACCAGCTATTGAGGCATACAGATACTGTAGGCACCAGCCGGCTACCACCGCATAGAAGCCAAGAATGATGGTAGAGGTAAGAATACCTAAGTAGCCCACCAGTCGCCAAGGACGTCCACCGCTAAGCTTGTCGTAGGCAGCCGCAGCGTTGGCTTGAGCATGACGACCCACGATGAATTCGCTCACCATACCAGGAACCCCCAATATCAGGATGCAGACTATATAAATAAGGATAAACGCCGCGCCACCATTCTCGCCAGCCATATAGGGGAATCGCCATACGTTACCCAGTCCGACAGCACTGCCTGCTGTTGCTAATACAATGCCTAACTTGCTGCTAAAATTACCGCGTTCACTCATGATGATCTTAATTCAATAAGCCTAATTGGTGTAGGAAAATGAATAGTATGGCCAACGGACAGATGTATTTGACCAGGAACAGGTAGAAATGGAAGAAGCGTCCACGTAATGTGCCCCAATTGGTGAACTCGTCACGGACAATCTTATGTGGCAGGAACCAGCCAATAAAGATACATGTCAAGAAACCTACGATAGGCAGGAATATCTGGCCTGTGATGAAGTCGAAACAGTCGAACAGCGTTTTTCCTAAGAACGAGAAACAGTCGACAGCGCCCAACGACAACGAGCAGAAAGCACCGATTATCGTTGTTGATATGGTGACGATGAGTGCAGCCTTCTTACGTGTAATGACCATCTCCTCTTGGAAGAAAGCCGTAGAGACCTCATGAAGCGACATCAGTGACGTCAATGCAGCTAATGACAGCAGAACGAAGAACAACAACGACACCAGATAGCCCACGACAGGTATTGAGCCAAAGGCCTGTTGGAATACGTTGGGCAGCGTGATGAAGATGAGCGATGGTCCTGAGTCAGGATTAACACCTACAGAGAAGGCTGCAGGGAAAATCATGAGTCCTGCCAAGATGGCAACCAGACAATCGATGACGGCAATCTGGACAGCCGAATGGGTGAGATTGGTTTGTTTGGAAAAATAGCTGGCATAGGTACACAGACAGCCCATCGCAATGCTGAGCGAATAGAACGACTGTCCCAAAGCCGCTAGGAATACATCGCCGTTGATCTTTGTAAAATCTGGTTTAAAAAGGAAGTTGATGCCCTTCTCGGCTCCTGGCAGCATACATGCTGCGACCACGATGACGAGTAGCAGGATGAATAGGGTAGGCATCATGAGTTTCGAGGCCCGTTCAATACCGTCACGGACACCATGTTCGATAATCAAGTAGGTGATACCCAGAATAATAAGCGTCCAAAAAACAGGTTTGACGGGGTCGGAAGCCAACGAGGCAAAATACTGTTGGAAGTATTCTGGTGAACCAGTCATGTGCCCAACTAGGGACGCCCATATATACTGCAGGCACCAGCCAGCCACAACGGCATAATAGCCAGTAATCAAAAAACCTGTCAGCACACCCATATAGCCGATGATGGCCCATGGGCTTTTGCCCGCCAATTTTCTATAGGCACGAGCCGTATTGGCACGACCCTGGCGTCCGATGATGAATTCGCTGATCATGCAGGGAATACCTAACAACAGCACACATGCCACATATATGATAATAAAAACGGCACCGCCATTCTCGCCTGCCATATACGGGAAACGCCATACATTACCCAGTCCGACAGCACTGCCTGCCGTAGCCAGAATGACACCCAGTTTACTGCCAAAATTCGCTCTTTCTAATTTAGCCATTTCAAAATTCTTCATAATCGCTTGCAAAAGTATAAAAAAATTCTTACTTTTGCAACCGAAATGAAAGATATTCTGCAAAAAACAGTGCAAATTGCCAAGAAATATCCCTTCAGCATTTGCTGTATCGTGCTGATATGGATATTGTCGTTCTTGCCCTTCCCAGAGATGGAAGGCTTAGAAGATGTGCCTTTTGTTGACAAATGGACACATGTCGTGATGTATGGTGGTACGTGTGGCGTGATATGGACGGAATATATCCGTCAGCATCTGACGCTGGATGGCGAAAAACTCTTCTTTTATGCGTGGCTGTTGCCCATCGTGATGAGTGGTGTTATCGAACTGCTTCAGGAGTATTGTACGACCTATCGTGGTGGTGAGTGGCTCGACATGGCTGCTAACAGTACTGGCGTGACTTTGGCGGTGGTTTATGGCCTGCTTTTCCATTATTTCTATAAGAAATAGCCTAATAAATCCTAATTTATTTTGCATTTCACTCAGTTTGCAGTACCTTTGCAGGTTGAATCGCAAATAAATTACGTAAAATGAACGAGAATTTAAATAAGACTTTGAAATCGGTTGAGACAGAAGACTGGCTCGATTTGCATGTGGTACGTCCCTTCTGTTACTACTGGGCCGTACTGTTTGCGAAGCTTGATATTCACCCCAATACGGTTACCATTCTTTCCATGTTTATTGGTGCTGCGAGTGCCATTTTCTTTGGCTGTGGCAGTTTCTACTATTCAGGAACATGGGGACTGGTGATGAATATCATTGCTATCCTTTTGCTTTGTCTGGCAGACATCTTCGACTGTACGGACGGACAGCTGGCTCGTATGACGGGCAAGAAGAGCCGCTTGGGTCGTATTCTTGATGGTGTGGCTGGCTTCGCCTGGTTTATCCCCATCTATCATGTGTTGGTTTATCGCTTCTATATTCATCACGATTTGGAATTCGGATGGTTGGGCATTGAAGACACACCAGAGAATGCTTTGATAGCTACCGTTGTGGTCTATGTGTTGGGGTTGATTTCCGGTATTGCCGGGCTGGCTGGCCAACAGCGTCTGGCCGACTACTATATTCAGGTACACCTGTTCTTCCTGAAAGGAGAAAAAGGTTCTGAGCTGGACAATTCCAAGCGCCAACAGGAAATTTACGACCAGATGGACGAGAACACCCCTGCCGTGGAGTGCTATTTCCAGAAGTCATATATCGACTACACAAAGAAACAGGAGAAACGTACCCCTCAGTTCCAGCGCCTGATGCAGAAAATCCGTGAGAAGTTCGGTAGCACAGACAATATGCCTGAGTCTGTACGTCAGGAGTTCCATGATGCTTCGCTACCGGTTATTTTCTGGAATGGTCTGCTGACCTTCAATTTCCGTTCGTTCTGGTTGTTCCTGTTCTGTCTGCTCGATGTGCCTGTGATGAACTTCGTCTGGGAAATTGTTGCTATGGGCCTGTTGGCATGTTATGTCAATCATCGTCACGAATCATTCTGCAAACGTATTGCCGATAAACTGTAAAGCATGGTTTGGACTAAGCAACGACTCAATAATCTGTTCTTCATCATAGGCGTAGTGGCTGTGGTGGTGATGTTGTTTACGTTCGACGTGAGCTTCGTCGAACTGTGGCAGCACCTGTGCCATGCTGGTTACTGGCTGATACCGATTATTGGCGTGTGGTTCTTAGTCTATGGACTGAATGCGCTGGCCTGGCAGGCTACGATAGAAGGTAATCTGGGTGGTAAGGCTCCAGTGTCGTTCTGGCGTATCTACCGTCTCACCATTACAGGTTATGCGCTGAACTATGCCACACCAGTAGGTGGCTTGGGTGGTGAGCCCTATCGCATTATGGAACTGTCGAAGGATATTGATAAGGAGCATGCCACATCGAGCGTTATCCTCTATGCCATGATGCACTTCTTTGCCCACTTCTGGTTCTGGTTCATCAGTATCTTCATCTATTTGGCATTAGTCTTTGCGGACGACCTGCCTATCAACACGTTTATAGGAACGGTATTGGGCATCATTGTGGTATTTTGCCTCTTGGCATTCTACCTGTTCTCGAAAGGCTATCGCAACGGATTGGTGAAATATGTGTTGGGCGTAGTGGCTCATATCCCAGGACTGAAGAAATGGACACTGCGTTTCTGGGGCCGTCATGCTGAGGCTATAGAGAATATTGATAAACAGATAGCCTCTCTGCACGGACAGGACAAGAAAGCCTTTTATAAGAGTCTGGTGCTGGAATACTTTTCGCGTGTAGTGCAGAGTTCTGAGGTGCTGTTTATGTTACTGCTCTTTGGTATTGACAACGGTGGGGGCTTCGACGGTATTACGATTACCTATCTGCACTCCATCCTGATAGTAGCCTTTACCACGCTGTTTGCCAATTTGATAGGCTTCCTGCCTATGCAATTGGGTGTTCAGGAGGGTGGTTTTGTGCTCTCTATTGCAGCATTAGGACTATCGGCAGCGTTAGGCATCTTTGTAAGTATCATCTGCCGTGTACGTGAAATCATCTGGATTATCGTTGGTATCGGGCTGATGAGATTGAGAGATTAAGATAATGAGAAGTTGAAATAAAAAACGAAAAAATATATAATTTATGGAAAAGCAAATGAATTTTCTCGACAGAAACGAGTTTAACTTTGAGCCCAGCCAGAAAGTGGTTGACGCTATCAAGAATTTTGACCCCAAAACGTTGTGTTTCTACACACGTATCTATGATGAGGGTAAGAAGAGTGTGATTAGTGTGCGTTTAAGCGAAATCTACAATGTGCCTGAGGAGCAGGTGTTGCTGACATACGGTGGTGAGGACATGTTGAAGAATGCCATCCATTATTTCCTGAGCATCAACAGCCAGGAAGGGGCCACGGAGCCAAATACCAAGATCTTGATTCCTGAGTTCTCATGGTGGTACTACAACCGTGTGGCATCAGAGTGTGGCGGTACCTTCGAGATGTATCCCTTGCATGAGATGGAGGACACCTTTGCTTACGATGTTGACGAGGTGATTGAGTACACTAACCGTGTGCATCCCCGTATGCTGCTATTGGCTTCGCCTAACAATCCTACGGGTAACGGTCTGACACCAGAAGAGACTGGTCGTATCATGGAGAATATTCCTTCAGATACGATGGTGCTGATTGATGAAGCCTATGCCAGCTTTATCTCTACGGATACCGATTACATCGCTCCGCTGGTGAACAAATATAATAACCTGATTATCTCGCGTACACTCTCGAAGTTCTATGGCCTGCCTGGTTTGCGTTGTGGTTTCGGCTTCATTGGCAAGGGTCACGACCAGTTCCTGAGCTATGTCAACAAGTACTTAGGCTACAACCGTTTCTCTGAGACTGTGGCATTGGCTGCACTTGATAGCGATGAGCACTATCGCCACGTGGCTGACGATATGGAGTGGGGACGCCAGTTGTATAAAAAGGAATTGGGCAACCTGCCAGGTTTCAAAGTATACAAGAGTGTAGCCAACTTCATCCTGATTAAGTATCCTCTTGAGATTAAGGACGAACTGATGCAGGCCTTAAAGATTCAGGACTACAAAATCAAGTTCATGTCTGACAAGGGTCTGGAGTCGTGCCTTCGTATTACGCTGGGTCGTAAGGAACAGACACAGACAGTTGTTGATACCATCCTGCGCTGCTTGAAAAAGTAAAAAGGTAAAAAAGTAAAAAGATAAGAAGTGACTCAACAGGAGAAGACACAATTGGAAGAAAGGATCGTTGACGTGCTGAAAACCGTCTACGATCCTGAGATTCCTGTCAATATCTATGACTTGGGCATGATCTACAAGATTGATGTCCAGGAGGACAGCAGTGTGGAGCTGGATATGACATTCACTGCTCCCAACTGCCCTGCTGCCGACTTTATATTAGAAGATGTACGCACGAAGGTCGAGTCCGTCGATGGTATCAAGAGTGCCAACGTCAATCTGGTCTTCGAGCCCGCTTGGGACCAGTCGATGATGAGCGAAGAGGCACGCGTCGAACTGGGCTTCGACTAGTGAATAGTGAAAAGTGAAAAGTGAAAAGTTATGAAGAACGTCTATTTCCTTTCTGACGCCCACCTTGGGTCGCTTGCCGTTCCGCACCAACGTATGCAGGAACGCAGATTGGTGCGCTTTCTTGATAGTATTAAGGAGAAAGCAGCAGCTATCTACCTGTTGGGCGACATGTTCGACTTCTGGTATGAGTACAAGTATGTGGTGCCCAAGGGCTTTACCCGTTTCTTGGGTAAATTGTCAGAGTTGACGGATATGGGTGTCGAGGTGCATTACTTCACGGGCAACCACGATATCTGGGCCTACGAATATTTGGCTAAGGAGTGTGGCGTCATTCTTCATAAGCAGCCGGAGACCACCGAGATATATGGTCATGAGTTCTTCCTGGCTCATGGCGACGGCATGGGCGACCCCAACAAGTCGTTCAAGGTCATTCGTGCTATCTTCCACAATAAGGTTTGCCAGTGGCTCTTCTCTGCCCTCCACCCACGCTGGGGTATCAGTTTTGGACTGACCTGGGCCAAGCATAGCTATATCAGTCATAAGGAGAAAGACGAGCCCGTTTACTTGGGCGAAGACAAAGAACATCTGGTACTTTTCGCCAAGCAATATATTCAAGAGCATCCCAATATCGACTACTTCATCTTCGGTCATCGCCATATTGAGCTCGACATCAATCTGGCTCGTCCTATTGAGGGCACTGGCCATAAAGCTCGTATGATGATCTTAGGTGACTGGATCAGCCAGTTCACCTATGCTGTCTATGATGGTGAACACATGTTCCTTGAAGAATATATAGAAGGTGAGAGCCAGCCGTAACACAGAACAAATTCTCAAATTAATTTGGTATTTCTGCATGAATAGACTAAACATGTTATTGGTGGCTATGCTGACGACAATAGTTGCTGTTGCCCAAACCGATACTACAACGGTGAAAGGTGAGCAACTGGAAGAGATTGTTGTCAATGCCAACAATGCACAACGTCGTCTGAGTACTGTACAGATTGGTGCCGAGCAGATTCAGGTTAAGGAACTTACCAGCAAACCCGTCTTGTTTGGTGAGGCAGATATTATGCGTTCTGTGCAGTTGCTGCCAGGTGTGAAAGCGGAGAGCGATGCATCCAGTAGTTTCCAGGTGCGAGGCGGTACATCGGCTCAGAACACGATTCTTTACGATGACGCTCCTGTTTATAATGTCGGCCATTTAGCAGGTCTCTTTTCTGCTTTCAATGACGATGCTTTGGCAACAGCTACCCTCTATAAGGGTTTGATTCCTGCCCAGTTTGGTGGTGCTTCATCAGCTGTCTTCGATATTGCAACCCGTACAGGCAATCGCCAACTGTGGCATGGTTCTGCAACAGTGGGATTGTTGGCCGCTAAGGCTTCTGTCGAAGGTCCAATCATAAAAGATAAATTAGGTGTCTTGTTTAATGTCCGTCGTTCGTATGCCGATGTGTTCCTGAAATTCAGCGATGACTTTAGAGGCAATACCCTGTATTTTTATGATACCAACCTGAAACTTGATTATCAGGTTAATGACCGCAATCAGTTGTTCTTCTCATTCTTTGCCAGCCACGATCGTACGGCTATCGAGGATATGGTGGATATTCGTTGGACAAATATTGCTGGTTCGCTGTCATGGTTGAGTTACTTAGGACAGCATTCTACCAGTCAGACGACGTTATTGGCATCGTCGTATGATACGGATAACGGCATTTGGATATTAGGTACAAATATTGCTTATTTGGGACATATTCGCCACGTAGGATTGCGTCAGAATTTTCGTATTCTGAAAGGCCATCACGAAATCAATGCAGGTTTGCAGACGATGTTGTCAGACGTGAAGTCTGCCGAGTGGCAACGTGTCACTAATCATGAGAAGGAACAGCGTAAGGCTTGGGACAATGCACTATGGGCCAATTGGCAATACGAGGCGTCAGAACGTCTGGCCTTCTCTGCGGGCCTGAGATTAACAGCCTTCTCAGCCTTGGGTGGTCCATTCTATTATGATATTAACGAGGCAGGACAGATTACGTGGATGTATCGTCGTAAGGAGAATCGTCCTGTCAAGACACATGTCACGCTGGAGCCCCGTCTCAGTATGGTGTGGAAGGCCTCACCAATTCTCAGCATCAAGGCAGGCTATAGCCGTACCAGTCAGAATCTGCATGCCTTGCGCAATCAGAGTACATCGACACCCTTCGACCGCTATACGATGAGTTCAAATATTGTGAAGCCAGAGATAGCTGATCAGGTCAGTTTAGGTTTTTTTGCGATGACACCTTCACAAGACTATGACTTCTCAATAGAGGGCTATTATCGCCTTGTAGACAATGTACTCGACTATCGTGATGGTATCAGTTTTTCGTCTGCTATCGAGATTGAGCGACTGGTGTTGGCAGGTAAGGGACGAGGCTATGGTGCTGAGTTTTGTGCCAGAAAGAATAAAGGTCGGCTGACGGGTTGGCTCAGCTATACGTTGTCGTGGAGTCAGACGCAGATAGAAGGCATTAACCAAGGTCGTTGGTATGATGCCAATAACGACCGTCGTCATGATATCAATATCGTGGCCAGCTATCAGTTGTCACCTCGTTGGTTGCTGAGTGCTGTCTGGGTGTATAATTCTGGTCAGGCCTTTACGGCACCCAGTGCAAAATACGAGATTATCGACAACTACATCTATTATTATGCAGAACGCAATGGTTATCGTGCGCCAGACTATCATCACTTGGACATCAGTGCCACATGGACCAAAAAAATCAAAAACGGACGAATGACTCGTGAATGGGTATTTGGCATCTATAACCTCTATAATCGCTACAATCCGTATTTGATTAATTTCGAGGACTCGAAGAGTGGAAATCGTACAAAAGCCAAGCAGTATAGTCTCTTTGGCATAGTGCCTTCAGTATCATTCAATATTAAATTTTAAAGGTAAAAAGGTTAAATGGAACAGAAAATATATAAGACAATACAGGCAATGGTAAAATGGTCTTTACTTGTTTACCTTTTTACCTTTTTACCTTTATCCTGCGAGAAAGAGATAGATATTGACTACCATCAGGTGGATCGGCTCTATGTGGCAGAAGGTCTTGTGACACAGGCTGGTTCGACGAATCGTACCAACAGGCCCACCTATGTCCGTCTGACTACCACACAGGATATGACAGACAATGTCTCGAACAGTCACAACCTGACAGGTGCTACCGTTGTATTGTCTGAAGACGGCTATGTGCTTGATACCTTGCGTTATTGGCGTAACGGCTATTATGTTTCAGATTGTCGGGGATATGAGGGTAGTAAATATACCATTGACATCTATCTTGATGGCAATCATTTCCAGTCATCGTCAGTGATGCCGGCAGAACCACAGTTCTCGTCTTTCCGTTTTGTGTGGAAGGATGTACTCTCTGAGCGTATCTTGTTTGCTGATTTGAAAATTGATGATATCAGTGGTCAGAACAACTATTACTTCATGCATATCTATCGCAATGGAATAGGATATCGTTGGGCTGTGATGGACGATTCGCACAATCCTGGTGGAGAGCTGCAACAATTGTTCAGTTGTACCACAGAACGTAATCTCGACAAGAACGATGACGATGGCATAAAAGATGGTGATAAGATACATCTGGAGATACGTTCAATAGATCGTCGTACATACGACTATTTCTATTCCATGCAGGTGATGCAGAATTCTGGTACCAATCCTGTCCAGAATTTCACAGGTGGTTGTTTGGGTTATTTTTCTGCTTGTAATATCATCACTTACGACACTACGTTCCGTCGTGCAGACATCGAAACAGAATAACTTTTCCCTATTCCCTATTCACTTTTCACTTCCATGTCGTCCGTGCGGTCGAGTGTCACTAAAGCAATGACGGACTGTTCATTGAATTCGAATTTGTATTCTGCCTTGATTTGTTTGTTGGAGAAAGTCTGGATTACCCAGTGCATCATGCGGTCCTGACCATCTGCCAACCTACCCTCAATACGAATTTCTGCACTACCTGCACGATATTTGCCGTCCATTTGTCCCCCAGGATAGGTTATGGTAACAGTACTATCCGTGCGGAATATGACGTGGTCGTAGTTAAAGCTAAGGCCAGTATCCTCTGCACTCTGCAATTCATAGCTGAAAGCCCAGGTGCCTGGCAGTAATTCTGCCACAGCATCGTCGTCGTCGCTTAACTTGTCACAACTTGCCAATGTACCAGCTATCAGTACCATCGACAACAGGAGAAACATGTAACCTATCTTTTTCATCATGCCTGCAAAGGTAGGCTTTATTTTTGAAAAGCCCAAAAAATAAAGCCTTTTTCGCTTATTTTTTATCGAAATATTTGGTGGTTTTAAGAAAAAGTAATATATTTGCACCGAAAAATTAAAAACTATTTGGTAACATTATTAACTAAAACGTAATTTTTATGAAGAAAACGAATTTTTTGTATGCATCAGTTATTATGATGGCTTGTGCATTCGGTATTCAGTCATGTACAGTTGAGGACAATCCTGCTCCGCAGCCCGTGCAAGAACCTGAGCCCGTTATTGTTGAGGAGACATTTATCTATGACTTTGAAGCAGCATTCAATGCTGGTGAGAATCCTACAAACTTCAATGGTAACCAGAACAATGGTCAGGGTTTCTATGGCTGGGAGAAAGCTGACAAGACAGATAGCAAGCGTAATGACTACAAGGGTTATGAATGGGCTGAGGGTAGCGTGCTGCCTGAGGTATGTCACGTTTGGCGTCGTAGCGACCGTATTAACGGTAACATCAAGAATGGTGGTCTCTTCTGCCCCAATGACAGAGAGTTTGCTATCGATGGCCTGTTGGAGGGTGCTCTCGTCCAGATTACATATGATCCTGGTGTGAAAGAAGAGAAGGAAGATGAGGTTATTAATTTGTATGATGCTGCTTTCTATGATTGTGAAGGAACATTTGGAAAGGATGCTAAAAAAGAGAAGACAGCAGACTGTACAAAAGCAGAGTTAGGTACTGCAGTAGGTGCAGGAGGAATGGTTTATGGTGATCCAAGTGTAAATAATTATGCTGATCTCTCAGGATATTCAAAAATGGTACTTGCTGTTACAGCAGGTACACCACGTATGCTTTTCAACCGTGACGTTCAAGATGGCCAATGGAATGAAAATGAGGCAGAATCGCACTTGATTGACAACACCAAAGGTGGCTGGTCAGCAAAGTATTTTAAGGCTGATACGCTTGAGAACGCTGTAATAATTACTGTTGATTTGGCTCTGATGGTTCAGGAGAAGGGCTTCGCACACTTGAATGCTATTAAAAATAATTGGGGCGCTCCTGATCTTGTTATAGGTAGTATTACGCTTGTCAGCACAAAGACAGTGGTTACTCCTCTGGACAACAAGTTGCTTTGGGCTATTGGTGACGGTAGTTCAACAGAAGGTCTTGGTGTTCGCGCTGCTGCCGAAATTGACGGTGTTGAGGCTGTACCTGGTCAGACAGAGATTGCTTCTGAGGCAAATATTAGGGTGAAGACTATAACTCCTGCTGATAATGGTACTGGCTACATCGTAGTTAAGGTTAAGAAGGGTATGATTATCAAGAAGATTGTCATCACCAACTTCATTGAGCAGAAGGATGAATAATAATCATTGTTCAGTCAATCAATAACAAAAGTGACCTTGCAATTCGCGGGGTCACTTTTTTTGTGGGTATCTCATTTATTTTTATTTGGGATTAAGAGTAAATGTTTTATTTCCTAATGACATTTTCTGTTTCAAAGCTTGAAACTTATATTTCAGGCCTTGGAATATATATTTCAGGTCTTGGAATATATATTTCAGGTCCTGAAACAAAAAGTTGTATTAATGAAAAGAAAAGTGATCTCGAATGAAGTGTAGTAATTTGGCTGGATGCAAGAAAAAAAGATGAAATGATGACATGACGAGTGCTAAAACGTCTTAAATGATGTGAAACTATATAGTCTACAAAAACAAAAATGAATTGGAAGTCAACTCGTAAGTGCCTCTTGACGGGGGCAGTCGTCATGCTTACCATGTGGCCAACGGGCCTGGTGGCACAGCGCTATCGTGTGGCTGCCTGCGACTGGATGATGTTGAAACGCCAGAAGATAGGCGAATTCAAGTTGGCCCGCGAGATTGGTGCCGATGGCGTAGAGATGGATATGGGACCGCTGGGACAGCGCATCCTGTTTGACAATAAGCTGCGCGATGAGCACTTCCAACAGTTATTCCGTCATACAGCCGACTCCGTAGGTGTTAAAGTTCCCTCATTGGCGATGTCAGGCTTCTTTGCACAGAACTTTTTGAAGCGCGACAACTATCGTGAATTGATTGATGACTGTCTACAGTCGATGGATGTGATGGGCTCGAAGATAGCCTTCCTGCCTTTGGGTGGTAGCGGACACGAATGGAAAGAGGTTGGTGCAGCTCGTACAGAGTTGGTACGTCGTCTGCATGAGGTGGGCGAGATGGCCCGTCTTGCAGGCAAGGTCATCGCTATCCGTACGCAGTTGGATGCCAAGGGCGACAAGAAACTGTTGAAGGAAATCGATAGTGAAGGCATCAAAATATACTATAATCTCCAAGATGCTGTCGATAACGGACGCGACCCGGCTAAGGAACTGAAAAAGCTGGGAGCGAAGCGTGTAGCCCAGATACATGCCTCGTTGACAGACAGTGTTACCCTCGATGAAGACCCACGTATAGACATGTATCGCGTGAAAAAGGCCCTCGATGATATGAATTGGAGCGGCTGGCTTGTGGTAGAGCGTTCGCGCAATGCCAAGGACGTCAAAAACGTCAAGGGCAACTATGGACGAAATGTAGCTTACCTAAAGAAGATTTTTTGCGGGCAGAGCCCTAGAGAATAGTGAAAAGTTAATAGAGAATAACGGGAACTATATAAAACAAACAAAACTAATAGCTTATGAAACAGAATTTTTTATTAACAACCAGGAAATTGTGCTCATTGGCAATCATTGCCTCTGGTGTACTCTTCTTTGGGTCTTGTGCTCAAGACGGCTATGACGACGATGAGCGCTTTGATGCAGGAGTAAACAATACTAAGGTAAGTGTTGTAGACGCTAAAGGCATTACCGTTAAGGAAAGTACTGACGGTAAGAGTCAGACATTCACCTGGCCTGTAGTCATGGGAGCCGGTGGCTATCGTGTACGTCTGATAGACGTTGGCAACCCTGACCATCCCATCATCAACGATAGCGTTGTGGATGGCTGTACGATTACGAGTAAACGTGAAGAAGACGTAAACTACGAATTGACCATTTTGGCATTGGGTAATTCAAAGAAGGGCAATGGTGATGCTGATACTGTGGCCACTAAGAAGTTTACGACTTTTACGCGAACTTACATGACGATTCCAGCATTGACAGACGGACAGCCTACAGACCTATGCGAGTGGTTTGCCAAGCCTGAAAATGCTATTCCCGATGATTCTATTGGTAAAAACCTGAATTACGATCTTGAAGGTGGCGCCACTTATATTGTGAGCGATGAACTTGACTTTGACGCCCATTGGGTAACATTACGCAGTAATAATAAGACTAATCCTGCAAACATTAACTACACGACAGAAAAGTCGTGCATCAATTTTGCTGCACCATTTAGTGCGAAGTACCTACACTTCGACTGTTCTGGTATGGCTGCCAATGTTGGTGTGTTCGGATTCTCTAAAGCTCCAACGGCAGTACGAGATGACGCTACGGGCTTTGTAATCTTTGGTGGTAATACAGCGATCCTCAGTTGTACGTTTGACAACGTGAATGGTTATTTCTTCTGGGACAGCCGCAAGGATCAGAAAATTGCAGCTATTCAATTTCTCATCGACAATTGTGTGGTAGCTCTTACCCCTCCAGGTTTTTCAAAGGTAGGCGTTATTTGGACAAATAAAGGTGGACATATTAATGATTTAACGATTAGCAATTCTACCTTCTATAATCTCACTGAGGAAGGCGACATCTATTATTTCTATCAGGCAGGTATGTATCGTGCCAAAGATATTGGTATGGCTTCTAACAGCGTGAACTACAAGAATAGCACTTTCTATCGCATCGGTTATCTTAATAATGAAGGCGAATGGGGTAACTACAATGGTATGAACGGAAAGGCTGAATCATACTGGACGATGACCAACTGCATTTTCTACGCATGTAGTGCAAAGGGGGGCGTTCCCCGTCGTTTCCTGCATGGTAAGACCTATGCTGTTGGTAGCAGTAATGTGACTTTTAGATATAACACTTATATGCAGGCTAATGGCACATTCGATTCTGTAGGCAACTACGACACCTCAGGAACTCAGATAGAGGAAGACCCTCAATTCGCCAATCCTGCTGCAGGCGACTTCCATATCAGTGGTGCAAAGCAGGTGGCTTTTGGAACAGGTGACCCACGTTGGCTGCCCTAATAAAAAAAGGTAAAACTATGAAAAGATATATTAAAGCTTTATGCCTTGGTATGATGCTGATGTTTTCTACATCGGCTTTGGCACAGAACCAAACCGTGACGGGTACTGTTGTCGATGAACTCGGCGAACCTGTGATTGGAGCAACAGTGACGGTGGCTGGTACGAAGACGGCAACTGTTACCGATTTGGATGGTAATTACAAGATATCAGCTCCTGCAGGGGCTAAGGTCGTCATCAGCTATATTGGCTATTTGCCTATGACGGTAAAGCCTGGCGGTAAAGTACAACTGCAAGAAGACAAGCAGAATCTACAGGAAGTTGTCGTCGTGGGTTATGGCTCACAGAAGAAAGCTCACTTGACGGGTGCCGTGGTGACTGTTCCTATGGACGACATTCGCGATATTGCTTCTGGTGACTTAGCTTCCACACTTCGTGGTCTGGTTCCTGGACTGAGCGTCAGTGACGATGGTGAAGCTCGTCCTGGCGTGCGTGCCACTATGTCGATTCGTGGCTCAGGCTCGTTAGCAGATATCGGTTCTACTGCCCAGGAGCCCCTCTACGTTATTGACGGCTATATCTATCCGAATGATGTGAAGGTGGGTAATAGTAATCAGAATCTGGGTGCTGAAGCTTTCAACAACCTTGACCCGAATGAGGTGGAAAGCATCTCTGTGCTGAAGGATGCTGCTGCTGCCGTCTATGGTTCACGTGCTGCTAATGGCGTAATCTTGGTAACTACTAAGAAAGGTAAACTTGGAGCACCTCAGATTTCATATAGTGGAACCTTTGGTTTCAATGATGAAGTAAGTCGTACAAAGATGTTAAATGCATACAACTATGGACGCTTATATAATATCATGGCCACTGCGAATCCTACAAACACGTCACTGAATAAGACTATTGGCTTGTATCAGGCTGATGAACTGGAGGCTATGAAAGGTTTGAATTATGATCTTCTCGACAAGTATTGGGAGACTGCTATCACCCAGAAACATGGTGTTAACGTGAGTGGTGCAACAGAAAGCGCCAGCTATTTTGCCAATCTATCATACTTTACACAAGACGGTAATCTTGGTAATCTGGATTATAGCCGATGGAATGCCCGTGTCGGTGTGGATGTCAAGATTAGCAAATGGGTATCAGCAAATATGACCTTAAGTGGTGACTATGGCAAAAAGAACAAGCCATTAGTGAAGATTGGCTCGTCTAATGAGGAAAATGACTATCGTCAGTTGTTGACTCGTCCTCGCTACATTCCTGAATACGTGGGTGACGGCTATTATTTGCCAAATTATGGTATCACCAATGGACGCCAAAAAGATGAACAATACTATAATTTCTCTGTGTTGCAGAACAATCAGGACTTCAGTAGGAGCATGTCGCAGAGCATGACGATAAATGGCTCGCTGAAATTTGACTTTGGCTGGTGGGAGCCATTGAAGGGTCTGACAGCCAATTTCACCTACGCAAAGAGTATCAATACTGATAAGACCAACGAGTTTGGTAGCAAGTTTACATTATACCAGATGCGCAATCGTACGGGAAGTGGTAATCACCTTTATACGGCAGTTGGTGACAACTATGCAGATTACCTGACTCCAGATAACTTTATGGCACTTGAGATAGCTAATGGCGGTGATGCTCATGGATATCTGCAGCGCGATATGGTTCGTACGGACAATTATCAGATAAACTTTACAATGAACTATGCCCGTGACTTTGGCAAGCACCATGTCAACGCCTTGTTCTCTATCGAGAAGTCGGAAGCGGAAAGTGAATTTTCGCGTCAGGCCAAGCAGAGTCCATATTCATTTACCAATTTCCAGTCGAATACGGCCATTGGTGAGCGCAGTGGTGACTTTACACGTGCTGAGTCTGGCTCATTGTCATATATCGGACGTTTGAACTATGCTTATGCTGACAAGTATCTCTTTGAGTTCCTGTTGCGTTCGGATGCATCGACCAAGTTCTCACCAGACAATTACTGGGGAACCTTCCCATCGTTCTCGGCAGGTTGGATTATCAGTGAAGAAGAATGGTTCCAGAAAGCTGTCAACTGGGTGGACTTCTTGAAGGTTCGTGCCAGTTGGGGTATCACAGGTCGTGATAACACGATTCCTTGGCAGTGGATGCAGCACTATGGTGCAGATGCCTATCGTGGCCCGATGTTTGGAACCAATATGAATGGTGACACACAAGCTCGTATATCTATCAGCAAGACGATGTCTGCTGTTAATGCCGATGCTCATTGGGACAAGTCGTATAAGTTTAACTTTGGTCTCGATGCCTCAGTCCTCAATAAACGTCTGTCATTCAATATTGACTACTGGAGTGAGCGCAATCGTGAGATGTTGTTAAGCCTCACTCAGGAAATTGAGGGTATTATTGGTACTCAAACAGCTCAGACAAACTATGGTGAGATGAACAGTTGGGGTGTTGAAATTGGTGCCACATGGCGTGATAAGATTGGTAAGAACTTCAAATATTCTGTAAATCTCAACACTGGCTATAGTGACAATAAGATATTGGAGATGGACTGGCAAAAAGGTGACGACCAGTATAAGCAGTATGTCTATGGTTCTCGTACAGACTTCACTTCTGGCTGGGGTATGCAGTGTATCGGCATGTTCCGTTCGTTCCAGGATATTGAGGAATATTTCGATACTTATTTGAAGAAAGATGATGGATCGTATGGTACTTACATGAGTCTGACTAAGGATAGAGTATATCCTGGTATGCTGATATATAAGGACGTACGTGGACATAAGAAGGAAGACGGCACTTATGAAGGTCCTGACCATGAAGTGAGTCAGTTGTACGACCAGGTTCGCCTGTCTAACCGTTCGAATCCTTACTCATTTACTTGCAATCTGAATGCTTCTTGGAAGGGCCTTTCGCTGACAGCACAGTTTAATGCCAGTTGGGGTGGATACAGCCAGGTGCCCACTGCCGCTTTGAGTCCTAACAATGAGTCGAAGAGTATTGAATATGGTAGCATGCCTTCGTTCTGGAATCCTGACAACGTGTTTGTTTACAAAGACATCTATGACGGTAGTGGCAATCTTATCCAAAAGGCTAATCCTGACGCAGCTTATCCTAACCCAGGTTTTGACATCAACCGTGTGGAGTCGTCATTCTGGCGTGTCAGCGGAACCCGCATTCGTCTGAATCGCATAACCCTGGCATATACACTTCCTACCGACTGGGTGAAGGTGATTGGTTTGAAGAATGTACGTGTCAACGTAACGGGACTCAATTTGCTGAGCCTTTACAACCCGTACCCCGACAAATTTATCGACCCCATGTGTACTTATGGCAAATATCCCATGTTGCGTAAGTTTACTGTAGGTTTAAACGTTTCATTCTAACGATAATTATAAAGTATACTGATTATGAAAAAGAATTATTATCATATTATAGCTTTTGGAATGACAGTAGCGTTGTCGTTGACTGCTTGCAGTGACCAGTTCTTACAAGACAAGAAGAATTATGAGTATGTCAGCGTTGATGTCTATAACGATTTTGAAGGATGTTGTGGTCGTTTGGCAGACGCTTACTCCTTTGTCCTTCCTAATGCAACAGCAGACCCGAGTTGGCGTTTCAACAGTACGGGTAAGAGCGATGACCAGTCAAAGTGTACAGAGGAATACAGTAGTTTTGGTTTCTTTGTCAATCCAGAAGTGGAGTTGATGACTTCTGGCGATAATGCTGTTCCTGATTACTTCCAGAATTCTAACCAGAATATTCAGGAGACCCCTTGGGGACACATCCGTAATATTAACGAAATGATAGCTGGTTTTGAAGGCTCTACGCTTTCTCAGGAGCAAAAGGACCAGCTGATTGGTCAGGCACTGTTCCTTCGTGCGTGGCGTTATTATAATATGTTTAAGTGGTATGGTGGACTGCCTATTGTCAAGACTGTTCTGAATCCTACCAAGGACGTGTTTGTACAGCGTTCGTCTTCGAAGGAGACCATGGAGTTTATTCTTGACGACCTCAACACGTCTGCCAAACTGTTGAAGCCCTTTACGGCTAATGGCGGTTGGGTGAAGAGCGACGATTGGGGACGTGTGACCTCAGCAACAGCACTGGCTTTAAAGGGTCGTTTGCTGCTATTATGGGCCAGTCCGTTGTTCAATCGTACCAACGACCCCAAACGTTGGACGACAGCTTATGATGAAATCCAGGCAGACATGGCGACGATTGATGCTTGTGGCCATGGCCTTTACCAGACAGGTTCGAATATCAATGCTTCTGACTTCGCCAAGATGTTTACTGAAATCAAGAGTTCTGAGGCAGTATTTGTATCGCTTTACAATACCGTTCAGAATGGAACGGACATGGCGAGAAACAATGGATGGGAAAGCAATATCCGTCCTAAGAATACCTCTGGCGGTGGTGGCATAAACGCATCTGCTATGATGGTTGATATGTTCCCGATGGCTGATGGTAAGATTCCTGCCAGTGCAGACACCTATACATTGTTAGAGACGAGCTCGTACACTGAGCAGACGAATAATACACATGATTATCCATTCATGAATCGTGATCCTCGTTTCTATCGTACTTTCGCCATGCCAGGTTTCCGTTGGGCATATAATGGTGATCCCACAACGGCCAATCCTGATAACCCCTCATACAATGCGGGTAGTAACTATGTTCTTTGGAACTATGTTTGGTATCTTGACAAGAATGACCAAGGTAATGTAGAAAGTGGTACGTCTTATGGTGCAGATAACCTGCTGAGCAATACCAAGGGTATTTATGTTCGCAAGCGTTCTGATGATCTTGATGTCAATGTCAGTCCGCTTTATGCAAACTGGGCAGCGGCAGCCAATGTCAGTGGCTTTGTAAACTCTGCAGCTCCTTATATTGAAATTCGATATGCGGAAGTATTGCTCAACTATGCTGAGGCCGCTTGTATGGCTGGACACATGGAGGAAGCAGTGGAACAGCTTCAGAAGATTCGTGCACGCGTAGGCTATACGGCAGAAAATAACTATGGATTGCAAGCAAATCTGAGTAACGATCAAAAGGCTTGCATGAGCGCTATTTTATATGAACGCCAGATAGAGTTAGCTTATGAGGGTAAGCGCTTTGATGACTTGCGCCGTTGGATGCTCTTTGATGGTGGTACAGGTGTTTCCAGCATAGTAGGCGCTCCTTCTTCTTGGACGCTGACAGGTTGGGATGGTAATACTTGCAAATGGCTTGGCTTTAAGCCTCTGAATGGCCAGCGTCGTGAGAACATGCTGTTCCGTACAGCAGACAAGTGGGGCGTTGGTGAGAACAATGTCAATGGCGACCCACTGGTCAAAGGTGGTGTTGAACGCCCTGAAGGCGTAGATTTACGAAAAGAACTGGCTCCCCAGTTGACAACGCTCAAGGCTTGGTATGCAGACAACTTGGTACGCAGAGAGAGTCGTGGTGACGGTTATGACTCGAGCCATAATCTAGAATACATCACGTTCCTTGCCAAGTACTATCTGTTAGGCCTCAACGGTTCAGCCATGTCTCGTAACAAAGGTATTTACCAGACAATTGGTTGGGAAGACAACACACGTGGCAATGCAAATGGCACCTTTGACCCGTTGGCCGAGTAATATGGCAATGTAGTGACAAATTGTTGAAAAGTTCGTCTTATATATAAATATACGTATATGAGACGAACTTTTCTTTTGGCATTATTGGGATTTGCTTTCTCATCAATGCAGGCTCAGTCGTTGGTAGAAACGCAACGGCAATATCTGAGTGGACATGGATGCGACGATATGGTGCAGTGGGACTTCTTCTGCACTGATGGCCGAAATAGTGGGAAGTGGGCGAAGATTGGCGTTCCTTCTTGTTGGGAATTACAGGGCTTTGGCACGTACCAGTATGGTATGCGCTTCTATGGTAAGGCTACGCCAGAGGGTATTGCTGACGAGACTGGCAAGTACAAGACGGAGTTTACATTGCCTAAGGAATGGGCAGGACGTCAAATACAGCTGGTGTTCGAAGCTGCATTTACAGAGATTCATGTCCAAATTAATGGACGTAAGGCAGGCAATGGCACGTATCAGGGTGGTTTTACCCGTCATACCATTGACGTTAGCGATCGTGTCTTCTTTGGATCAAAGAAGAACCGCTTGGAGGTTGAGGTGCTGAAAGAGAGTACCAATCCGCAGGTGAACCTTGCTGAACGTCGTGCTGACTATTGGAACTTTGGAGGCATCTGGCGTCCTGTATTTATCATCGCCAAGCCTGTTCATAATATTCAGCGTGTAGCCATTAATGCTAAGGCTGACGGGTGGTTTAATGCCGATGTCTTCCTGAATAAGGCTATGCCCGGCTATTGGATAGGTATTGATATCCTTGACGCAAATGGAAAAAGCGGAGGCAAACTCCCGGCCTTCCCTGTAAAAAGCGACAATGCACAGGTCAAATTCGTTTTCAACAATCCCAAACTGTGGAATGCAGAACAGCCTAACCTCTATACTGCCGTATTCACGCTGAAAGATCAGCAGGGCAAGATAGTCCACGTAGAGCGTCAGAAGTTTGGTTTCCGTACCATTGAGTATCGTCACACATACGCTGGTGACAAGGAAGATGGTGTGTTCATTAATGGTCAGAAGGTCATCTTCAAGGGCGTGAATCGTCATTCTTTCCGTCCTGAAACTGGTCGCACGCTGTCAAAGCAGAAGAATATTGAGGATGTGTTGCTCATCAAGAGCATGAATATGAATGCAGTCCGCTTGAGTCACTATCCTGCCGACCCAGAGTTTTTGGATGCCTGTGACTCTTTAGGCCTTTATGTAGAATGTGAACAGCCTGGTTGGCACAATGCCCATGAGACCATCGTGGGTTCACAGATTGTAGAGGAAATGGTGACGCGCGACGTGAACCATCCCAGCATCATCTTCTGGAGTAATGGCAATGAGGGCGGGTTTAACTATGAGTTAGAGTCTATGTTTACGAAACTCGACCCACAACAGCGTGTCGTACTTTACCCTTGGGCTAACCGCAATGGTTTCGAGACCAAGCACTATCGTTCGTGGGGCGAGACAGCAGAGTATATGCGCCAGAAGGAAATCTTCATGCCTACGGAGTTCCTGCACGGATTGTATGATGGCGGACATGGAGCAGGCCTGAAGGACTACTGGAAGTTAATGATGAGCAATCCTCGTTGTGCTGGCGGCTTCCTGTGGGACCTGATGGATCAGGCAGTGGTTCGTACAGACATGAATGGCATTCTTGACCCAGTGGGCAACTTCGGCTCTGACGGTATAGTGGGGCCTCACATGGAGAAGGAAGGAAGTTACTATACCATTCGCGAGGTATGGAGCCCTGTACAGGTTTTATATTTTGATAGTGGTGCTTTCACCATTCAGAACTGCTACAACTTCATCAACCTGAAGGACTGCCAGTTCAGCTACAGACTGCTCAAGATGCCTACTTATGGAGAATCGGAGGTCAAGGTCATCAAGGAGGTGAAACTCCCTTCGCCAGATGCTGCACCAGGTGAGCGCGCCCAACTGAAAATCGAAAGAACAGATGCTGATGTGATAGAGCTGAAAGCTATCGACCCGTATGGAAAGGAGATATTCACGTGGAGCCGTAAGCATATGACAAGGGCTGGCAACTTCCACAAACCCACACTGCGTAAGAACACGCAACAGTACTTGTATACAGAGGACGGCGACCAGCTGTTGGTTCAGCATGGACTTCGCCAATACACCTTCAGCAAGAAGACGGGGCTGCTGATGGGTGTCAGCGTGAATGGCAAAAAGCTGTCGTTTAGCAATGGGCCTCGCTTTGTGGCTGCCAAGCGTGCCGACCGTTCGCAGGACGGCTTTTACAATCACGACGACAAGGAAGCCTTCCAGAAGAAGACGGAATATACTGAGTATGCCGACCAAGGTGCCTTCGCAGGCTTTACCCTTGGCGACAGCACGCTGGTGGCCAACTACCAGCATGGCTCCATTGAAAAGGTGACGTGGCGCTTCCTCGCTGATGGCGGCGTGTATATGAACGTCAATTATTACTTCAATGGCGTCGTCGACCTCATGGGCATCTGCTTCGACTATCCTGAGACGATGGTCAAGAGCAAGCAATGGGTAGGCAAGGGGCCTTATCGTGTTTGGCAGAACCGTATGGAAGGTCCGCAGTATGGATTGTGGCAGAACGACTATAACGACCCCATTCCTGGCGAGACATTCGAGTATCCAGAGTTCAAGGGCTATTTCGCTAATGTCTCGTGGATGAAGTTGCAGACGACGGAAGGTAAGTTCGGTATAGAACTACTCAGCGGCAAAGTGGGTGTCTATACCCCTCGTGACGGACGCGACCATATTTTGTACACCCTCCCAGAAACTGGCATCTCTATCCTCAAAACCATTCCTGCTGTTCGCAACAAGGTGAACACAACGGACCTCAATGGTCCTTCTGCTCAGCCTTATTGGTCAAAGGGGCAAGGTAGTATCAATGCTATCCTACATTTTGAATAATGATAAATATAACTAATTAAATAATGACGATTATTATGAAGAGAATTTATTGTTCATTACTTATTGCTTGTTTTTCGATGAGTGTCAGTTTTGCTGACACCACAAAGCCTTGGACCTTCTGGTACTGGATGTATGGTACCGTTTCTGAGGAAGGTATCAAGGCTGATCTTAAAGCCATGAAGGATGTGGGTCTTGGCGGTTGTTACTTGATGCCTATTCGTGGTTCACAAGAACAACCTGATTATCATGGGAATGCCAATGCCCTGAGTGATAATTTCTGGAAGATGGTGGATTACTCTTTCCAACAGGCCGACTCTCTTGGCTTGGAGATGGGTATTCATCTCTGTGATGGTTTCGCACTGGCTGGCGGTCCTTGGATTACGCCAGAGGAGTCGATGAAGAAGATAGTCTTCTGTGACACCATCGTCCGTGGAGGTCATCACGAGTTCCAGATGCCTAAGCCCAAGCACTATGGCGACTATTATGAGGATATTGCCGTTTATGCCATTTCCGTAGGTGACCTGAATGTGGAGAAATTTGGATATAGACATGCAGATCTTAAGGAGTCATACTCTATAAAAGACGGGAACGCGACAACTCTTTCGTCTGGGATAACAATTAATGACAAAGGGGTTTATTGTGCAGACAGTCCCTGTTGGTTCCAGTACGAATTCAAGGAGCCAACATTGGTGTTCAATATTGAGATAGAGCCGTCTGGCACCAATATCCAGTGTCAGCGACTGCTTGTAAAGGCTTCTGACGATGGGGTTACCTTTAAAACGTTGAAGCAACTGACACCACCACGTCAGGGGTGGCAGAATGCGGGCTTCAACACCACTTTCAGTTTCCCACCGACAAAAGCCAAGTTTTTCCGTTTCGAGTGGACGCCAGAAGGTTCTGAGCCTGGTGCAGAAGACCTTGATGCCGCCAAATGGAAGCCCGTGTTCCGAATGAAAGACCTGCGAATCCGCACTTTGCCTGCTCTTGACAATTGGGAAGGCAAGGCTGGCTATGTCTGGCGCTACTCTCCCAGCACTCCTGTTGAAGACCTGGGCAAGGAAAATTGTGCCTACGTCCCAGAGATGGTGCAAAGCACGATGAAGGGTGATATGGTGAATCTTGACCTGATTGGTGGCACCTATTGTATTCTGCGTATGGGATATACGTCAACAGGCCAAACCAACGCTACAGCAGGCGGAGGCAAGGGCTTGGAATGTGACAAGTTCTCAGAGGCTGCTGTGGCCAAGCAGGTCAATAACTGGTTTGGCCAATTCCTGAAGCGCCCACATTCCAATGTGGTGAAGTATCTGCATGTAGACTCGTGGGAGTGTGGCTCACAGAACTGGACTAAGAACTTCCCTGCAGAGTTCCAAAGGCGCAGGGGCTACGACCTCCTGCCTTGGTTGCCCATTATGGCAGGCGTTCCCATGAGAAGTCTTGATAAGAGTGAACAAGTGCTGAAGGATGTTCGCCAGACTATCGAGGAACTGAAAAACGAGGTGTTCTTCCGTACTGTCAGCCAGTGTGCCAAGGATTGTGGCATACAGGTGTCGGCAGAGAGCGTAGCACCTACGATGACTTCCGATGGCATGGGACATTATAAATATGTCGACATGCCGATGGGAGAATTCTGGTTGAACTCACCCACCCACGATAAGCCCAACGACATGCTGGATGCCATCAGTGCTGCTCACGTATATGGCAAGAATATCGTTCAGGCTGAGGGATTCACAGAGGTTCGTGGCGTATGGGACGAGACACCCGCCAGCATCAAGCCTCTTTTGGACCGTAACTTTGCCTTGGGCATGAATCGTCTCTTCTTCCACGTGAATACCCACAACCCTTGGCTCGACAAGAAGCCAGGCATGACGCTCGATGGAATTGGTCTTTTCTTCCAGCGCGACCAGACATGGTTCCCTGAAGCAAAGGGGTTCGTCGACTATATCACATGTTGTCAGAAACTTCTGCAAAAGGGACGTCCTGTAGTGGATATCGCTGTGTATACTGGCGAGGATCTGCCACGTCGAGCCTTGACGCCTGATAAAATGGTAAAATGGCTGCCAGGCCTCTTTGGGTCCGAGCGTGTGGCTTCAGAGCAGAAACGCCTTGCAAATCAGGGTTTACCTATGATTGAATCGCCCGTTGGCGTGAACCATTCTGCAGGCATCATCGACCTGAAAGACTGGATAAATCCCCTGCATGGTTATCACTACGACTCGATGAACAAGGATGCCTTGCTAACTCAGTCTTTAAATTATAAGGTATTAGTGGTTCCTGACGATCCGGAATTGCCTTACTCAACAGCCATACAACGCATAGACCAGTTGCGTAGCCAAGGCGTGCAGGTTATAGAGAAACCCTATACTGGAACCGTTTTCAACACGGTTGAGCCTGATGCCGTCCTGCCAGAAGGTATCGACTTTACCCATCGTACTGGCGACGACTTCGACATCTATTTCCTCTCAAACCAGACGGACAAGGAGCTTACTTTCACACCCACTTTCCGTCAGAAGCGCGATAAGGCCGTGCTCTACAATGCTGTCACAGACAAGAGCATACCTTTCGATGGCACAGTCTCGTTGCCAGCTTACGGCTCGCTATTCGTATGCTTCGGGGAAGCCGGTAGTCCGCAGGCGTCGGACTGCCAGTCCGCAGGCGTCGGACGAACAGTCCGAACGGCTCAGACTAACAACGTAGTCTGGGATATCTCTTTCCGTGAGACAGGCATGACACTGAAGGGGCAGCAGCCATTCGACTGGAGCAAGCATGCTGACGATAAGATTCGATATTTCAGTGGTCATGCCCGCTATTCAACGATGTGGAAACTGAAGAAAAAGGAGGTACCTACAGGTCGTGTATGGCTCTCGTTCCCCAACGTAAAGGACATTGCTCATGTGTGGATTAATAGTAAGGATTGTGGTATTGCCTGGACGGCACCCTACGAAGTGGAGATAACAGGTGCTTTGAAGAAAGGTAAGAACACAATAGAAATCGAGGTGGTGAACACGTGGCACAATGCGTTGCGTGGGGCAGACCAAGGCAAAGCGCCTTACAATGGCATCTGGACCAATGCCAAGTATCGCACCACAGGCGATGGCTTGTTGCCTGCAGGCCTGATAGAAGCGCCAGTACTTAAAATAGAACAATAATATGAGAAAACTAATTTGTGTCATCGTTGCGCTGATTGGTATCACTGCCAGTGCTAAGGTCAGGTTGCCTCAGTTCTTCAGCGACAACATGGTGCTGCAACAACAGACGGAGTGTTATCTCTGGGGATGGACGGAGCCAGGCAAAAAGGTTCAAGTGATAACCTCGTGGGAAAAGAAGTCTCACATTGTGACAGCCCGCAAGGATGGACGCTTTGGCGTGATGGTAAAAACGCCCCAAGCTGGGGGGCCTTACTCTATTACCTTTAGGGATGGCGAACCCGTCATTCTTAACAATGTAATGATTGGCGAGGTATGGATATGCTCTGGTCAGTCGAACATGGAGATGCCCATGAAGGGCTATAAGGCACAGCCTGTAGAAGTGGCAACTAATGAATTGCTCTCCTGTAACGATGACGGATTGCGATTGTTCTATGGCAAGCGATTCGCATCCTTGGAGCCCCAGCAAGACCTTGCAGGTTCTTGGCAACCTGCGAATTTGGGCAGTGTTCGCGAGTTCTCTGCTACTGCCTATTATTTTGGCAAGGCACTGCGGAAAATGCTGGGTGTGCCAGTGGGATTGATATGTACGGCCTATGGCGGATCTGCCTGTGAGGCTTGGATGAAGGCTGACTGGTTGAAAGCCTTCCCCAAGGTACAGCAGACGATTACGGAAGCAGATGTCAAGAAACTGGAGCAGCGTTGTCCTACAGCTCTCTATAACGGACAGTTGAAGCCCCTTATTGGTTATGGCATACGTGGTACCATCTGGTATCAGGGTGAAGATAATGTGCCACGCTATGATTTCTATGCGCCCTTGTTTGCTCGTATGATTCAGGGGTGGCGCGAGGAGTGGCATCAGGGCGACTTCCCCTTCTACTACTGTCAGATAGCTCCCTTTGCATACGACGAGACAGATTGGGCGCTCTATAATAGTGCCCTGCTTCGTGAACAGCAGGAGAAGGTGGAGTCGATAGTTCCCAACTGTCGTATGGCGGTACTGATGGATTCTGGTCTCAAGGACTGCATCCATCCTCGTAAGAAATATTTGGCTGGCGAGCGTTTGGCACTTTTGGCACTCACCAACACTTATGGTGTCAAGAATCTGCCTGACTTTGCCAAATATAAGGAGGTGACCTTCCAGAACGATACGGCTGTTATCAGTTTCGACCGCTCGAAGGAGTGGGTGTACTTTGAGCAAGTCAACAGTCTCACGACAACAGACGCTGATGGGAAAACCGTCAGCCGCAATTTCGAGGTTGCAGGTTCTGACCGTGTGTTCCATCCTGCCACGAAGGTGTGGGTCAATCGCAATCGTGTCTATGCCATTTGCGACGACGTCAAGCAGCCCTATGCTGTCCGTTATGCCTTTAAGGATTGGGCGGTTGGCGACCTGATGCACGATGGATTGCCTGTCAGTTCCTTCCGTACTGACGACTGGGTACCTACGATGAACGCAGTGAACAAAGCAACGGGAGATTATAATAACCCTAAATGAGTGATAGTCTATGCGATGCCTTCTGACTCTTTTACCTTTTTACCTTTTTACCTTTTTACCTTTAAACGCGCAAACCTCAGTTGCAGGTCTCTTTCCTTTGGAAAAGAGTGGTCGCTTGGTATGGAACTTCAACGCTGGCTGGCGCTTCTATTTGGGCGATGTGGCAGGTGCTGAGGTCAAGGATTACAATGATAAGTCGTGGGAAGTGATCTCAACGCCTCATACTGTTCAACTGGTGCCTGCTGAGGCTAGCGGTTGCCGCAACTATCAAGGTGTGGCTTGGTATCGTAAGCATTTTAAGTTGCCCAAGGAGTGTGCAGGTCGTGACGTTACCCTACATTTCGAGGCCATCATGGGTAAGCAGACCATCTATGTCAATGGTCAGAAGGTAAAAGAGCACGAGGGCGGCTATCTGCCCATCACCATCCCCCTTCCTAATAGTGTGGGCGACGATTTCGTCGTCGCCATCAAGGCTGACAACAGTGATGACAAGACCTACCCCCCAGGCAAAAAGCAGGCACAGCTCGACTTTGCCTATCATGGTGGTATCTATCGCGACGTGTGGCTCATCGCTAAAAACAAGGTGGCCATCACCGATGCCCTCGAAGAAAACAAAGTAGCTGGTGGCGGCATCTTTATACATTTTGCCAATATCAGCGAGAAAAGTGCTGAGGTCTTTGTCAACACCGAAGTGCGCAACAACGACACCCACCCTCACACCATTACCGTTGAAAACGCCCTTTCAGCCAGCGTTCCCGCTGGTTCTCCAGCGGGCCTAAAAACCAAATTGAAGCTCCAGCCTGGCGAGGCGCGCACCATCACCCAGCGCTTCCTCGTCAAGAACCCTAAACTCTGGAGCCCAGAAACACCTTATTTATACAATGTAGCCACTCGCATTAAGGACGCTAAGCAATTGCTCGATGGAGGTATCACGAAAATTGGCATCCGTAGCTTTGAATTTGTTCGCACGGATGATGCCCAAGGTCGTCAGCCAGGCTTCTACCTCAATGGTAAGAAGTATCATCAACTCGTTGGTGCTAATCGTCATCAGGACTTTGCATACGTAGGTAATGCCTTGCCTAATAGTCAGCAGTGGCGCGATGCCAAACGCCTGCGTGATGCAGGCTTTACCATTATCCGTACGGCCCATTATCCGCAAGATCCCTCGTTCATGGATGCCTGCGATCAATTGGGTCTGTTTATCATTGTGGCTACGCCTGGTTGGCAGTATTGGAACAAAGAAAAAGGCTGGGATGAGAAGGTACACGAGAACACGCGCAATATCATTCATCGAGACAGAAATCATCCCTGCGTGCTGATGTGGGAACCCATTTTGAACGAGACACGCTATCCTGAAGAGTTTGCCTTGCAGGCGCTACAAATTACGAAGGACGAATATCCTTATCCCTATCGTCCTGTCGCTGCTGCTGATGTGCATAGTGCTGGTGTGGCAGATCATTACGACGTTGTCTATGGTTGGCCAGGCGACGACTTCAAGGATGATAAGCCTAAGCAGTGCATTTTCACACGCGAGTTTGGCGAATTGGTTGACGACTGGTATGCTCATAACAATTTGAACCGTGCTTCGCGTTCATGGGGTGAACGTCCCCTGCTGACGCAGGCTATGAGTCTTTGTCGTTCTACGCAAGAGTTATTCCATACGACAGGTCAGTTTATTGGAGGTTGTCAGTGGCACCCCTTCGACCACCAGCGTGGCTATCATCCTGACCCCTATTGGGGTGGCGTTTATGATGCCTTCCGTCAGAAAAAGACGGCCTTCGACATGTTTGCTGCTGTGCTCCAGCCACCTACTCAACAGCCTATTGTGGCTATTGCCCACGAAATGACGCAATTCTCAGAGAAGGATGTCACTATTTTCTCGAATTGCGACAGCGTACGTCTCTCGCTCTATGATGGTGAGCATTGTTGGGTACAGCCAGTAGAAAAGGGTCTTGTCATCTTCAAGGATGCTTGGGACTTCTTCGAGGCTCGTAACCATAGTTATACGCAGAAGTCATGGCAAAGTGTCAAGATGGTGGCAGAGGGCATCATCAATGGCAAAGTGGTTTGCAAGGAAGAAAAGATGCCCTCCCGTCGTAGTACCAAGCTTCGCCTTTATGTCGACGACATGGGTCACCCGCTTGTGGCTGATGGTTCTGACTTCGTTGTCGTTGTCTGTGAGGTGACTGACGACCTAGGACATGTCCGTCGTTTGGCCAAAGAAAACATCCGCTTTACTGTTGAGGGTGAGGGCGAAATCATAGGTGATGCTAACATCAATGCCAATCCTCGTGCCGTCGAGTGGGGTAGTGCCCCCATACTCGTTCGTAGCACTCGTCAGGCAGGTAAAATCAATATTATGGCTCAGGTGCAGTTCCCAGGCACTCATGCTCCCACGCCAGCTGAATTGGAGATAGAGAGCATTCCCTACGATATGCCCATGTGTTATTCAGAATCAAGTATTTCTAGAGAATCTAGACCATCTAGAGAGTCTAGACTGTCTAGTCCTACCCTTTCTGACGAAGAAAAAGCCAAGCTGCTACAAGAGGTAGAGGCTCAGCAGGCAGACTTTGGTATCCAGAAGTAGTTTATTATTTCTTGTCGGAAAGTATCATACCAACAATGATGAGCAGGCTGCCGAGCAGAAACCAAAGGGTGATTTGCTCGTGCAGCAGCCACCAGGCAAAGATAATGGTAGTGATGGGATTGAAATAGACCCAGTTGGTGGCTACGACAGCACCCAGCTGATGGATGACCCAACTCCAGACAAGGAAACAAATCATAGAAGCGACAACACTCAGGAACAGCAGGTTCCAGAGCACTTCACTACTGAAAATGACTTCCATCGTAGGGAAGCCAGGGAACACGATGTAGTAGGGCAGGATGGTCAGCAGTCCGTAGAAGAACACCTTGCGTGTAATGAAAAAGACAGAATAGCGTTCAGTCACCGACTTCATCAGCAGTGAATAGACGGCCCAGCATAGACAGGCGCCAAAGGCCAGCATGTCACCAATAGGTGAGAGGTGGAGCACAAATCGTCCGTTCAGTACGACTACAGCCATTCCCAGACAAGCCAGCAGCGACCCAACAACCTGTACACGCGTAAACCGTTCACTCTGGCGATAAGCCACAGCTACCAGCAGCATGGCAAAGAGTGGGCATGAGCAAACGATGAGCGACGTGTTGGTGGCTGTCGTATAGAGCATAGCGGCATTCTCGGTCAGGAAGTATATCGACCCTCCTGTTATGCCCAACAAAAACATCACCAACTCGTCACGCCACGATGCACTGAACAGTCGGAACGACTGCCATCTGGTGACCAATTCGAAAGCCAGCAGCAACAAGTAGGCTACGATGAAACGCAGTGTAAAAATCTGTGCAGGTGACAAACCATGGAGCAGCAGCATTTTGGTAAACACAAACGTGCTGCCCCATATGGCCACAGTTAGAAAAGCAAGGAAATGACCAAGAAATGTCTTTTCCATTAGCCTTATTTGGTCGTTGTGCTCTTCTCGGCAAACCCTCCGAAATATTTCAGGCAGACGTCGCGCCATTCGCGGGCGTTCTGTACTTGGTGCTCCATGCGCTGGTCAACCTCCTGCCAACGCTGCTGGTCAACGTAGTGGCGCATCTTGTTGTGCCAGACATTGTAGGCATCTTCCGTCCACGTCACACCCTTGTTATAGTGATACTGCAGCGACTCCCACAGGGTTGAGCCGTCCTTCATGCGATAGTTCCAGGGTACACGGTGGAACCACAACAAGAGGTTCTCAGGACAGGTGTTGATATCGTCATAGATTTTGCCAATCTCTGGGCGATACTGGCTTGTAGCATTTGTGCCTGTGCTGCTGCGGTTGAAGCCTACACTATCCTGATTGGCCTTATGATAATAGACTGGGCACCACTCCAACGGATAACGGGCAATGAAGCCATTGGGCTCAGGACCGTAATGGTGATCGAACTTGAAGATGTGGTGCAGACCTAATGGCATCATGTAGTTGACGCAAGCCTCGCGACTGTCGAGCATGATTTTCGACATGACAGCCAAGAAGCCAGGCTCCTTGGTAAACGTCAGTTGCAACCATTCGTTGGCAATATCCTTCGATGTCAGCGTGGGGTTCCATGCCAGTCGTCCGTAAGCATACCAGTTGGCCTGCGAGAAATGATGACCACACCAGTTGCGGTCCTTGCCGATATTAGCCACACCCGCAATACCCTTCATCGAATAAGGTGACACATACTGGAAGAACTCTTTCCACATAGGGGCGAGATAGACAAGGTGGCGGCTCTGGCCCAGATACTCCTGCGTAATCTGCAACTCCACCATATTGGGTGTCTGCTTAATCTGGTCGAACACAGGACTGTATGGCTCGCGAGGCTGGAAGTCCAGTGGGCCATTCTTGGTTTGCAGGATGACATTGTCGCGGAACTGTCCGTCAAGAGGCTTGAATTCCGATACAGCCTGCTTCACACGGTCTTCGCCCTTGTGGTTGGCACCATATACAAAGCAGCGCCACATAACAATGCCCTTGTAGGGCTTTAAGGCATCAGCCAGCATATTGGCACCTTCAGCATGGGTACGATGATAGTCGCCGGGACCAGGCTGTCCTTCACTGTTAGCCTTAACCAGGAATCCGCCAAAGTCAGGGATGAGCTTATAGATTTCCTTAGCCTTTTTCTGCCACCATTTCACGACGCTCTTATCCAGCGGGTCGGCAGTCTTCGTCTCTTTAAGAGCCATTGGCGAGGCGAAGTTGATACTCAGGTACACCTTGATATTATATGGGCGCAGAATGTCGGCAATCTTCTTTACCTCCTTCAGGTATTCCGTCGTCAGCATCTTGGGCGACGCATTCACGTTGTTCAGCACGGAACCGTTGATACCTATCGACGCATTGGCACGAGCATATTCCTTAATCAGCTGTTCGTCCAGTATGAACCATTCAAAGATGCTTTCTCCAGCATAGCCTCGCTCAATGCTGCCATCGGGGTTGTCCCAGTGGTTCAGCAGGCGCAGTGTAAAGGCAGGATCGCTATGGACTTTATAGTTAGCCACAGGGTCAATGGCTTGTTGGCGCAACAGGGTGTATGCACCATACAGCAAACCACTCTCCTGGTAGGCCGTTATGGTGGTATTGCCCCCTTTGGTTTCAATGCTGAAACCGTCACCGTCAGGTAGCGAGGCATCCAACTTCAAAGTAACACTCTCGCCTTGATAGTATGTCTCCAACTCCTTTTGAGCCGTATTGATGACAGGCGTCTGCTTGGGTGTAATAACTTTAGCTTTGTTCACTGGCTGAAAACGCAGCCACAACTGGTGTCCGTCCTCTGCATTGGCTGTCAGTGCGAGGCAGGCAACAAACAATGATAAAATCAGTTTCTTCATAACGTTTATAAGTTCTATGGCGCAAAGATACACATTTTTTATTAATTTAGCGTGTAAATTACGAAATAATTCCTCAAACCTTGCTCTATGTTTGCTCATGGACTTCTCTAAGCGAAGTCTTTTCTATAATAAGTCAGTTAAGTTTTCCCCTCTTTTCTTGCCGGTATCGGCAAAATGTTGTATATTTGCAGCGTCAATTGGCATATAAACTTGCCGATAGAGGTGAATTATGGAGTATATATCAGTTAGCAAGTTTGCAGAAAAGTATGGTATTTCTGAGCGTACGGCTCGAAATTACTGTGCTCAGGGGAAGATCGAAGGAGCTTTCCTGACAGGAAAAACATGGAATATTCCTTCAGATGCTGTTTTGCCCAAACGTGGTGAGAACAAGAAAAAGCCATCACCACTACTAAAGGCATTAAGAGAGCAAAAGGCATCGAAACTAAAGGGCGGTATTTATCATCGCACCCAGATAGACCTTACTTACAACTCTAATCATATAGAAGGTAGTAAACTGACCCACGATCAGACGCGATATATCTTTGAAACCAATACAATTGGAGTTACTGATGCAGCTATAAATGTAGACGACGTAGTAGAAACAGTGAACCACTTCCGTTGTATTGACTATATCATTGACCATGCAGAAGAAAAACTTGCAGAGACTTTTATAAAGCATCTTCATCTGTTGCTAAAATCAGGAACATCTGATAGCCGTAAGGATTGGTTTGCCGTGGGCGATTATAAGCGATTACCCAATGAGGTAGGTGGTCAGGACACCTGTGCACCTGAGGATGTACATAAGCAACTGAAGGCTCTAATAGATGAATATAATCATAAAGGTAAGAAATCTTTCGAGGATATTCTTGACTTTCACGTACGCTTCGAACAGATTCATCCTTTCCAAGATGGTAATGGCCGAGTAGGTCGCTTGCTGATGTTTAAGGACTGCTTGGCTAACAATATCGTTCCTTTTATCATCACAGACAATCTGAAAATGTTCTACTATAGAGGCCTGCGAGAATGGGGACACATTAATGGTTATCTGATAGATACTTGCCTAACAGCTCAGGACATGTACAAGGAACTGCTGAAGTATTTTAGAATAAAGCATTAATCATTTTTAATTCTCCGTTCTGTCAGACAGTTGGACAGGTACCAGTCCCTAATGTTTCCATAACAACAGCAGGCTCCTGAATGTGGGAGCTACAAGTAACCTTTCGGACAACTTTTTGGTCTGTTTCCGCTATTTGTCCGAAAATGGGACGTCTGTCCATACAAGTTGGAGAAGAATTCGGGATTTTTCTTGGAATCAGAAAAAAATCGCCGTAACTTTGCAATGTCAAAAAGAAACAACGACAAAATAATAACAAAGTATAAACATTAAATTTTAAGACTATGACAACAAAGAATTTCAATGCAAAGAAGGTGCTCATGAGCGCAGTTGCAGCAGTAGTTTTCTCATTCGTGTTCACCACCAATGCTAACGCACAATCAGTAGAGAACAGACAAAAGGACAATTTGGAAGTCCGAGTCAAAACGACTTCTAATGAGAATAAGCAAAAGAACAATCTGGGAATCCGCGTCAAGACGCCTTCTAATAAGAATAATCAAAAGAACAATTTGGGAATCCGCGTCAAGACTACTTCTAATGAGAATAAGCAAAATGGACTGGAAGAATTTACAGATTTTATAGTCCAAATGTTCCAAACTGTTTTTGGCGTACGAGTATAGTGACCAGCATCTGCTCATAAGACAACAGGCAAAACGGATCAAGGAAAAGCAACAGCAGACTCCCACATCAGGAGCCTGCTATTGTTATGTGAAACAGGTACCAGTCCCTTGTGTTTCAATGAGTCATCGGAACCGTATCCCAATTTTCTTGTTTCGGAATAATAACCATCGAAGTAAAAAAGTTGTGCGAATAGTTGGAAATCTCAGAAAAACTCTGTATCTCTGCCTACGATAAATGAAAATCATGTTGAACCCTAAAAATGATTAGTGCCTATGGGCTAGGAAATAGAGATACGGACATAAGGATGAATATCCACTTTTAGATTCTTGTTCTATCGAAATCGCCAAATTTCAAGAACAATGTACAAGAACAGAAGTAGGAGTTCACGCTGAAAGGCGTGGGCATTACTCGTTTAAGTACATTAGGTGTTTGGCGATACCAGATAGAACGGAGACGAAGAAATTGTCCACGTTTTCTTTTTGTGTGTATTGAAATAACCTAAAACTATATGATTATGAAGAAACAACTGCTTTTACTTGTTGTATTGATATTACCATTGATAGCAAGTGCAGATGCTGTTGAAATCAATGGCATCTATTACAATCTATATACTGATTTTAATGTTGCAGAAGTAACGAGTAATCCTAATAAATATACGGGGAGTATAGTTATTCCGGAGTCTGTTAATTATAATAATGTTACTTATAGCGTTATGAGTATAGGTAATGAAGCATTCGATAATTGTTCTGATCTTACCTCTATCACTATTGGTAGTAGTGTGACGAGCATTGGCAATCAGGCTTTCGACGGCTACTCTAAGCTTACCTCCATCAAGATCCCCAACAGTGTGACGAGTATTGGCGATGCAGCTTTCAATGAATGCTTTGGACTTTATTCTATAAAGGTTGAAGCTGGTAATGCTATATACGATTCTCGCGATAACTGCAATGCTATTATAGAAACGGCAAGTAACACATTACTATACGGTTGTAAAAATACGCGTATACTCAGTAGTGTAACAAGTATTGGTGATGGAGCTTTCTATTTTTGTCGCGGTCTCACCTCGGTCATCATCCCCAATAGTGTGAAGAGTATTGGAGAAAGTGCATTTAATTGCTGCTTTGGCCTCAAAACAATCACCATAGGCAACAGCGTGACAAGTATAGGAGATAATGCTTTCTTTTATTGCTATAACCTTACTTCTGTCATCATCCCCAATAGTGTGAAAAGCATAGGCAAAAATGCTTTCGCTAAATGTATCTAAACGGGTATAAACAACCATGAATATCTAATACTATCTATTTGTAAAACACTCATTTTCAATAACTTTTAATTTTTAACACTTGATGACTGGAATTTGGTAGTAACCGAATTTCAGTATATTTTTGCAACGTATTTCTACCGCGAGGAATTTACGAGGCCTGAAAATCGTCATTCTGCGGACTCAGTTGACAAAGGGTTACGACGGGATGCAAAGGGTGACAAAAAGGGACGGACGGATTCAGTTAGAGTCACGAAGCGGACGGAGTTGGCATAGGTTGACGAACGTGGAGTATGGTTGACTTAACGGTAGGGATGATAAAATGAACGTTGAACCATCAAAAGAAACAAGAAAATGAAACAAGTCAGAAAGTGCAAGTATTGTGGAAAGGAGTTCGTGGCAAGGAACGGAATGCAGAAGTATTGCTGCGAGGAATGCCAAACGAAGGCAAAGGAGGCGCGGAAGAAACGGCAGCAGGACTTCATGAATGCTGTGGAGCCTGTCATTGGGTTACAGAATCAGGAGTACCTCACGTTTGCCAAGGCTGCAATACTGATGGGATGCTCTCGTCAGTATGTGTATAAACTGGTGAACGAAGGGAAACTGGCGGCATCGAGAATCAGCAGTCGTATGGCTTTTATC
>JAFVHO010000217.1 GCA_017474485.1 Prevotella sp. | reverse complement strand
GTTGCAGGGTGTTTCGCTCAGCAACCTTTTGGCAATGGACGACTACAGGTGCATAAAGTGGCACGTAATGCTGTCCGCATACAATATGTCGAAGGTAAACAGCAAGCAAGCGACTTGCCCGACTGGTTGTACGTAAGACACAGTGAAGTCCAAAGCCAAAATGTGAAAGTAAGGGTTGACGGTAAACGTCAACAGATTGTGATTAGGGATAAAGGTGGCAGGGCCGTATTTACGGCCACTGGCCACCATTTTCATGATGGTGAGGCAACGTTGACCTTTGCATCGGCTAAGGATGAGTGCCTGTTTGGCTTGGGACAGTTTCAGGATGGCTATAGCAATGTGCGCGGCCTGTCACGTCGATTGACGCAGGTGAATACGCAGATTAGTCTGCCCATGCTGATATCCAGCAAGGGCTATGGCATTTTGTGGAATAACTACGGAATGACGGAGTTTAATCCATGCGATAAGAGTGTGACGCTCAGTAAGAGGGCGGATGTAAGAGGTCAGAAGTCTGATGTGGTTGACGTGACGACCACCGAGGGCAACCGTCGGGAGGTGCGCGAGCGTCATATCTTCGAGGCATCGATAGATATTGATGAGGCTGGCGACTACAGTCTCTTACTGGATGTGGGTCAGAAGATGGCTCGTCGCCATAACCTGTGTATTGACGGAAAGGCGGTTATAGAGATGCAGAACACGTGGTTGCCACCAACGGCATCAAAGATAGTCCGTCTGGAGAAAGGTCACCATACACTGACGGCAGAGTTGACGCGGGGTGACAAGCCTGTGGTGTATTATGGCAAGGTGAAGAACCAGACAGTGTTCCGCTCGCCTGTTGCCACAGCTGTTGACTATACTGTTTTCGTCGGTTCGGCCGATGAAATTATCGCCAGTTACCGTGAACTGACCGGCGAATGCCCGCAGATGCCGAAGTGGGCACTGGGCTATATCCACTGTCGTGAGCGTTTCCATAGTTCAAAGGAGATTCTTGAGACGGCCCGTCGCTTCAAACGAGAGCGGATGCCCATCAGCATGATAGTACAAGACTGGCAGTATTGGGGCAAGTACGGTTGGAACTCTATGCAGTTTGACGAAGCGCATTATCCCGACCCGAAGGCCTTGACCGACACATTGCACCAAATGGGTATCAGACTGATGCTTAGCGTATGGTCGAAGATAGACAAGAATTCAGAGGTGGGACGCCAGATGGTACGTGACAATTATTATATTCCAGGTACCGATTGGATAGACTTCTTCAATCCAGAGGCTGCCGCTTCTTATTGGCAGAACTTCCGCGAACGCCTGTTGCCATTGGGTATTGACGCATGGTGGCAGGACGCTACCGAGCCTGAGAACGATGACTTGGTGGGACGTCGCGTGAACAACGGCAAGTGGAGTGGGGAACAGGTGCGTAACGTTTATCCTTTGCTGGTCAACAAAACCGTGTATGAAGGACTGGTGGAGGCAGGACGTGAGCCGATGATACTGACACGATGTGGTTTCCCAGGCATCCAACGTTACGGCTCGGCCCTATGGAGTGGTGATGTAGGGAACGACTGGGAGACCTTCCGTCGGCAGATAGTGGCAGGCTTAGGTGTTCAGGCTGCTGGTGTGCCTTGGTGGACATACGATGCAGGCGGCTTCTTCCGTCCTGGTAACCAATATAACAATCAGGATTATATTGAGCGGATGTTGCGTTGGATACAGACCAGCGTGTATCTGCCCTTGATGCGTGTTCATGGGTATATGAGCAATACTGAGCCATGGAACTATGGTGAGGAGGCCAAACGGATCATTGCAACCAGTCTGGATGAGCGCGAAAAACTGCGTCCTTATATTGAAGCGTGTGCCGAGCGCGTATCGAAGGAGGGCTATACGCTGATGCGCCCATTGGTGTTCGACTTTGCCGATGACCCAGAGGCTCTTAAGCAGAAGTACGAATATATGTTCGGCCCGTCGCTGTTGATCAGTCCAATAACCGAGCCGGGTGTCAAGGAGTGGAAGACCTATCTGCCCAAGAACAAAGGTGGCTGGCAGGATGCTCGTACGGGAAAGCACTATGACGGCGGACAAACCGTTACCACACAGGCTTTCAAGGAGTGTATCCCCGTTTTCGTCAGAGGGGGATATGAAAAAATATTCATAGAACTAACGAAATAATCATCAACAAAATACAAACTTTTAAAACCAAAAATCACATGAAACGTACATTATTATCAGCTATTGGTTGTTTGTTATTCGCTATCGGTAGCCAGGCACAGCCTGGAGGTGGCTTCGGAGGCTTTGGTGGTTTCCAGCAGCAAGCAAAATTGGAGACTTCACAAGAATGGAAGGATGTAAACTATGCTGGTGATGACCAAACTTATCACACCTGCGACATCTATCTGCCTAAGAAAGAGGCAGAAAGCTATCCCGTCGTGATTCATATCTATGGTAGTGCGTGGTTCAGCAACAACAGCAAGGGTGCTGCCGACCTCGGTACCATTGTGAAGGCATTGCTCGATGCTGGTTATGCCGTGGTATGTCCTAACCACCGCAGCAGCATGGATGCCAAATGGCCTGCCCAGTTGCACGATATCCGTGCTGTCATCCGCTTCGTGCGCGGTGAGGCTAAGAAGTATAAGTTCGATACGTCGTTCATTGCCACCAGTGGTTTCTCGTCGGGTGGTCATCTGGCTTCAATAGCCGCTACCACCAGCGGTAACAGCAATGCCCAGGTGGGTACGGAGAGAATCGACCTTGAAGGTGCGGTCGGTCAGTTTACCGCTGCCAGCAGTACCGTTAATGCAGCCTGCGATTGGTCTGGTCCTATCGATCTGACGGCTATGGACTGCGGTGAATCCATGAAGATGGGTGAGAATAGCCCTGAAGATGTGCTTTTGGGTTCAAAGCTCGCCAAGGATCCCGATAAGTATCTCAGTCTGAGTGCTACTAGCTATGTCGACAAGAATTGTCCGCCAATCATCATCTTCCACGGCGAGAAGGATAATGTAGTTCCTTGTTGTCAGGGTAAAAAGTTCTATGAGACGTTGAAAGCTGCTGGTGTTAAGACCGAGGCTACCTTTGTACCTGAAGGCGGTCACGGCATGGGTATGTATAGTGCCGAGAACCTGCAGAAAATGGTGAAGTTCCTCGATGAGGCCCGTGGCAAGAAGGGTGAGGGAAGGAGCCGTGTCATTGAGAATGGAGGTACTGGTCAGTATAAGGCCATCATGAAGGAAGACCTGTCATTGAGTGCAGAACATACCATCTTCGTGCCTCAGGACCTGAAGCCTTTCAGCGCCAAGAAACCCTTGCCCGTACTGGTATGGGGTAACGGTGCCTGCACAAACTCGCCCTGGGAACACATGAATTTCCTGAACGAAATTGCTTCGCACGGTTTCATCGTGCTGGCTACGGGTGTTATCCCTATGGATGAACAGCCGTATAGAGGTCCAATGTCGCGTACTGAACAGCAGATTCAGAGCATCGACTGGATTATTGCCCAGAACAGCGACCCCAAATCGCCTTATTATCAGAAGATTGACACCAAGCACATCTGCGTATCTGGTATGTCGTGCGGCGGTTTGCAGACCCTCTTCAATTGTGCCGATCCCCGTATCTCTGCGCTCATGATTTGTAATAGCGGACTTTTCAACCAGCAGAATGCCAGCCAGGCTGTCGGCGGTATGCCCATGCCTTCGAAGGATAAGTTGAAGGAGATTCACACACCGATTATGTATCTGCTCGGTGGTCCTACGGATATTGCCTATGGTAATGGTATGGACGACTTCAAGCGCATCGAGCATGTGCCTGCCCTGGCTATCAACTATCCCGTAGGTCATGGTGGTACGTACCGTCAGCCCAATGGCGGCGAGTTTACCATCCCCGCTCTGGCATGGTTGAAATGGCAACTGAAAGGTGACAAGGAGGCTGCCAAGATGTTCATTGGTAAGAATCCCCAACTG
>JAFVHO010000216.1 GCA_017474485.1 Prevotella sp. | reverse complement strand
TCCGCCATATATAGAAAGACATTCGTCGATGCTCCAGCTGACAGAGCAATGATCGACAATAATGTTATTATCGTCCATCGATCCCAGTCCGTCGCCTTCGTGATAGGCTACCTGACGGTTACCTAACCTGAATCGCATAAACCGGCAGATGACATTTGAACCTAATGTTACTGGATAGTCTGCTATACAGATTCCATCGCCAGGAGCTGTCTGGCCTGCAATGGTCGTGTTGTTTGCAATTTTCAGTGCAGACTTTAAAAAGATGGTTCCCGATACATCAAAGACTATGGTTCGAGGACCCGGCTGTGAGTTGGCCCAGCGTAGTGATCCGCTACCTGAATCATTTAGGTTTGTCACGTGATACACCTTGCCGCCACGTCCGCCTGTCGTGTAGCGTCCGAAACCTTCGGCACCGGGAAAAGCTATCTGCTTTTCGGTCAGTGCCATTGCAGTCTGGCCTCCTGTTAACAGCATCACGCAGCTGAATAGCCTAAGTAAAGTTTTCATTGAATTGTTCTTTTTTTATTTTGCGATTTGCTTCTTGAGCCATAGCATCTGTCCGTAGTTAGTTTCGGAACTGGTCCAGTGCTCGTTGATAGGTGTGATGAGCGACTCCTTGGGGGCGCTGATGAGGTTCCACACGATGTAGCTGGTGGTGGGCGGACAGACGTTGTCGTTATAGCCCCATGTCATATAGACGGGACAGGTGATGCGACGAGCGAAGTTCACCACGTCGTAGTATTGCAAGGTTTGTACCTTCTCTGGTGTCAGCATCTGGTTGTATTTGTTCATGTGAGGCCAGCCGCCGGCGCGGTTGTCCAGATAGCCTGCAATGTCTGATAGGGCAGGGTGGTTGGCCACACAAGCGGTCACCCGTGGGTCAAGGGCAGCTGTAATCAGCGAGAGAGCGCCCCCCTGACTGCCACCTTGTACGAAGACGTTCTTGCCGTCCCATTCTGGCAACGATGTCAGGTAGTCAATAGCGCGGACACAGGCTGCATAGACGTGTTTCATGTAATAGTTGTCGCGGTTATCAAGTCCGTTTTGTACATAGCCGTTATTGTCGGAGAATGCTGCTGAGATTTCCTTAAAGGTAGCTTCAGAGAGTTCCGGGTGCAGACCATGAATCTCCATCTCCAGGCGGATAAAACCGTTCTTGGCGTAATACAGGTTGCGCATGGGTTCCTTGATGGTCTTGATGCCAGCACCGGGTGGGCACAGCACCAAGGGATATTTTCCTGCTGCCTTTGGGCGCGACAGATAGCCATAGATACTGTGGCTCTTGTCGGTCTTGATTTTCAGCAGATACATATCTGTTTCATCCGTTTCGTATGCCTCTACCTTTTTGCAGTCCACGTGCAGTGGTGTCTGTCTCGCCTCGTCAATGGCGGTCCGCCAGAAGGCGTCGAAGTCAGCAGGATTCTTGGTATAGGGTTTCAGCTGTTCTGGCGAGAAGCCTACTTTTACGTGGTGTTGATACTTTTTATTGTCCACCGAAGCTGTCAGCCGCAAATCCAGGAATCCGGGCTTCTTCATCGTTCCCATGTCAATCACGGCACGTCCGTTCTTCAGCCGAACTTTGCCTTTCGTTGTGGCAGGCATCATGTCAGGACCTATCTCGTACGATACCTCTACATCCTGAGGCATGCCGTAGAGTGTAAATGTCACCTCCACTTTGGCTTTCTCGCCGGTCTTGTAGAGCCAGTTGGCATGGTCGGGAACCGTCAGCCATAAATAGTCCGACCGATAAGGGTAGTTCTCACAATACGCAGCTTCTCCCATCATCAGGAGAAATAGCGCACAAATTAGTTTAATAGTAGCTTGTTTCATCATTTTTGTTCAGTAATCGCTGCAAAGTTACGTTTTTTCTAATGAATATGCAAACTTTTATGTTAAAAAAACAACGAGAGTGAAGTGATATGACTCGCTCTCGTTGCTTTTTTAAATGGCGTTATCCTTTATCTTATGACCTTACGGGCAATGCCATTGCTGTCACGGACGATGAGCAGGCCACGAGCACTGCTATCGGTACGGCGACCGTCGAGGGTGTAGATGGCTGATGGCTGATGGAAGATGGAAGATGGCTGATGGGTGATGCCGGTAGAGACATTGGCCTTACCGTATGCACTCAGACCACCATTCTCGTTCACGGCCTGCACCTGCCACTGGTCAGTAGTGGTATAGCCATCGAAGGATGTCTCCTTGGTGAAGCCAACCACCTCGCCATTCTTGGTAATGACATAGCAGATAGCATAGGGTATGGCCTGCCATGAAAGCTGAGAGCCTTCACCCTTGACGACTGGTGCGTCGCAGGCCTCGCACATTAGGTCTGGCTGCCAGTTGTCATTGCCACCGCAGACGTTCTTGATGGTGTATTCGGCAGCTTCGTCGGCAGTCAGCGTATTCTTCACGTTGAATACCTCTGCCTTAGTACCAGCCTCTTTGTCAATCCAATAATAATAGTAAGTTTCACGCTGACTCAAATCTACAGGATTGCCATCCTTGTCAACGGTGTTGTACTCAGCCCACAGTGCGGGCAGTCCGCCCATGGTGTTGTACCAACCCTTCGCAGGGATATTAATGAAGGTCTGGGTGTTGATGAACACTGTTTTGGGCTGGTCGTGCCACGGGCGTCCGAGCCATACATCGGTGACGTCGATGCCCTTACGCGGACGGATAATGTTATTCTGGAACACATAGCCCCACTTGGTAGATGCCGTATGGCGTGGTGCCACGATATAGCCGCCGCTGGGACGGTTGATCTGGATGGTGTCACCATCAAGATACACATCACCATTATTATAAATGAAGTCTACGGCACCCTCGATGAGCGAGTTCTTGATGTAGTGGCGTGCTGTAGAACTGCTGGAGGTAATCCAAGTGTCCTGATAGCTGAGCAGTGCCACATTGTTCATGCAGACGCGGTCGGCAACTGTATTCAATGCCAATGCCTGCGGACCAGCCAGTTTCTCGTAGCCGTAGCTGTTCTCCAGCGTGATGTTCTCAAAGAAAGTGTCAGTGCCTTTCACTACGACGGTGGCTCCTGGGTCTACGGAATAAGCATTGTCTCCCCCACAAAGGCGGTTGTCATAGACGACGGTCTTGTCACGCTGCTGACCGATGATGTGCAGATGGGTCTTCGTAGCAGGAATATCAATATGTTCGTTATATCGGCCATTCTTCACGAAGATGAGCCATGGCTTGGCTCGTCCGGCAGGTGCCTTGTCGATAGCTTCCTGCAAGGTCTTATAGTCGCCACTACCGTCCTGTGCTACCACGGCATCGTAGAGCTTAGCCTCTGGTTGCTGACGTTCCATCGTGGTAAAGCTGAGTTCTGCTGCTGCGACAGACTTACCGCTACGACTCACCAGAACACCTTCGGGCATCGAGAATGTGTAGGCAGTGTTGTAGGCCAGTCCGCTATATTTGAAGATGGCGCTCTTGCCACTAATGACGGGAGCAATCTCCTCACCATTAAGTGTAGCCTTGCCGTTGCCGGCCTTGACCTTGTTGTCGAAGTTCAAAATAACTGCACCGTTGCGTGAAACGCCAATAGCCTTGTTGGCAGGATTGCTCGACACGAGGGTAGCTACTTCATTGGCAGCACCTGTGGCATCAGCCAGTACAAAGATGTCGGCGATGGCTGTACCGTCATAGGTGCTCTCAACACCTGTCATCGGTGAGTCGTAGTCGGGCATGAAACGGATGAAGAGGTGGTCAACACCGGCAGCATCGGTAGGCAGATCGAACTCCTGCGAGTCCCAGCCACGGTTTGGCAGGTTATAGGTGCCGAAGGTCTTGAATGTCTGACCGCCGTCGGTGCTGTATTGTGCAAAGATAATGCTGTGGGCATTGTAGTCGTCGCCGACAGAAGCTGAGAGTTTCAGGTTCTCGTAGCCTTTCGACGAGAAACTGATCTCGAAGTAGTAGTTACCTGTGAGTGGGCGCCAAACACGTGCACCGTACTTACCGTTCATCAATCCTGCTGCTACACCATTAGCTAGCCAACTGGTGGTTTCTCCAGCAGCATTGCGAAGACTGAGCAGTCCGGCATTCTCGCTGTCGGCTTTGTAGTCGGCAGCGCGCTCGCTCTTGGGATTGTCGTAATAGAGGTCCCAGCCCACGATATAGTCTGTAGCCGAGAAGTTGGCAGTGACGCTCTTTTCAGAATCCATCTTGATGTCGTATTCAGAGGCCGTACCTGTAGCATCACCTTCCCAACCGGTGAAGGTCAGAATGCGGTTGTTGAGGGCGGTAATCTTCACGTCCGTACCCTCCTCATAATAGTGTACGCCATCCACGTAGTTGCCTACAGGCAGGAACTGAATCAAGTTCTCGTTGGCACCGCCTGTCCACTTCATGTTCAGGGCATAGACAGTATTCTTCGTATAAGCAGCCACCAAAGTGGTGTTCTGATGGATTTCAAAGGTATAGGGATTCTCCGTGGAAATTATATTTCCTTCGGCATCCGTCCATCCTGTAAAATGATAACCGAAGTTCTCGGTGGCTGTAACTGTCAGGGTAGTACCTTCATCGAACTCTGCACCGGCAGGGTTGCACGATACAGTACCAGCACCCTCTGTGCCCAATTTTACACTCATGGTATAGACGGGAACAGCCTCGGGAGTACCCTGAATGTCGCCTGTCACGACCACATTGCCAAAACCATATTCTTTGTTCGAAGCCAGTCCGTAAATCTTGATTTTTAGTACTAGACCGCTCTCGTCGAGCGTCAGATTCGACAAGTCATAGTTAGCGGCAGTAAATACACCATCGTTGCCACGTTCTGGTGTGACTGCAGAAGCTATTGTTGTCTCCTGACCTGCGGCAATAGCCACCACGTCGAACTTACCACCATTAGTACCCCAACGACATGCTTCAAAGGCAAATGTCTTTGGAGCAAATGTCAAGCCCTTCTTAGGCTTTATTGTAAAGGTGAGTGCATCATCGTCATTGGCAGCACCGGCATTGTTGTTCGACGGTTTATAAAGCGTCTGCTGCGAGGTAGCTGCTGCGCGTTGCGTAGAAATAACCATCTTTCCATAGTCAAATTCTGCCACACTGAACAGTCCCGGGGTCTTGACCTCAGCTGCCGTAGCATCGTCCGTTCCCTTGCCTAAGGGCCAAGAGAGGGTGACGTTCTTTTCGTCCACTGACTCTTTCGGAGCATCTACGGCCACCCCATGAATGGTCAGGTCTGAAAGACAGATGGTCTTACCCGTGGCGGCACCATTATACCAAGGGTATACGCGCACTAACAGTTCTTCACCGTCCTTAACCGTCAGCACAGGCTTAGCCTCGACATATTGCGGATTGTTGGCAGGCATCTTCTTCATCTCGAACATTGTGGTGCGGGTCTCGAAGTTGTCAGTGGAGTAGTAGACATGACAGCACATGCCGTTGCCGCCACAGCCGGAGACAAAGAGCGAAATCAGGTCAATTTTCAGATCCATGCCTGCAGAAGGCTTAATGCCCCACTGGATATAACGCTCAGGATTGTCATCAATCTCGTCGGCAGGCCATGCGTCGCCCGTCAGCAGGTTGCGCTGCATCTTGCGTGAGGCGTCGTAACCCGTCCAATCAGGCCAAACGGTAGCAGCATTGGGGTTGGAATAGCGCTGGACATACATACCCTGAAAACTTTCGCTAATGACGTTGGCAGGACCAGTCAGTTCGTAGCTGTCGTCCTTCTCTAAGCGCCAGTAGGCTTTTACCTCTGCGCCACCTTCCAAAACTACCGTTGTGGCCTTGACGGGAATCTCAATACTTTTATCACCCTGACGGAGTGTGACGGTTCCTGTGGTTTCACCGTTTTGTGTCAGTGTCATCTGAGCATAGAAGGTCTTGATAAGCGTTGCAGCCGTATAGCTGACATTGAGTGACTGCTGCCAGTCGGCTTTGTCGAACGATAGCTGGATGCCTTCGGTCGCCTCGATGGTCACCGTTCCCTCTTCTGGTGAGAGACCGAAACCATTGATGGTAAACTCCTTCTGTAGTGTCTGTCCCTTATAGGCCTCGCCAAAATCTCCAGTAGCAGGTGATACGCTCAAATCAGTAGGTAAGATGATGTCATCAGCCAGAATACCCTGTGCCTTCATCAGACGGGCACACTCACGGGCCACCAACAGTGCACCGGTGGTGTTGAAGTGCGTCGAGCCCTGTCCGTCAAACAGTGCTGCCTCGCACTTCGTGCGCGTACCATAGCTTTCATACAGATTCTTGGTGGCTGTCGTCAGGTCGATAAAAGCTACACTCTTCTCTTCAGCAAGTTTTTCTGAATGATAGGCGTAATCCATCGTGTGGTCATCGGCACCCACTTTTTGGTTTTCCTTGATACCGTCAGCCGTCAATATAGAGAACTTGTCGCCCAAATCGTGGCGACCGGCACGATTGATTTTGCCATTGCCGTCCATGTAGCTACGGCATACTGGCGAGCAGATGATGGGCGTAGCACCCCTTTCGATGATTTCATCGACGATTTTCCCTAACCATTTCTTATAGGTATCCGAAGGCGTGGTACCACGTGAGTCGAGGGCTGCGGCTTCAGTGGTCATCCCTTTACTGACGTAATATTGATACACCTCGTCGCGGTCCATACCATTAATCTTCTCGTCGTTATGTCCGAACGTGATGATGACGTAGTCGCCAGCCTCTACGTTCTTCTTGGCTGTCTGCCACAACTCATTATAGCCACCGCGCGAATCACGTCCGCCCTTGGCATAGTTGATGCTGGTCCAACCATTGGTCAGAAATTGACCGAAATACATACCCCAGCCACGTGTCACCGTAGCCTTCTCGTCATAGGGTGCCATTGTGGAATCACCCAATGTGTGCACTTTCTTGGCACTGCTCGCTGACACCAACAGCATCAAGAGACTCAACAGAAATAGTAATTTTCTTTTCATTAGTAGTTTGTTTTAAAAAATCGGATTGTTTAATTTCTGGTTGCAAAGGTACAACATTATTCCGATGAAATGGGGTGAAATTTGCGTCAAACGGGTAGAAATATACGTCAAAGTGCGTCAAACTACTCAATTTGACGCACTTTTATACTCTGTAGGCGATTGTCCCGTCGACTGTTTGAACGAGCGACTAAAATACTTCGGGTCGCTGAAGCCACAAGCGTAAGCCACCTCAGACACCGTCTTGTTACTGTTACGCAACAACTGACAGGCACGTTTGATGCGAGCCTCACGCAAAAGGTCCTGTGGCGTAATACCCATCGCCTGTTTCAGTTTGCGTTGCAGGCCACTGCGACTGGTGGCAGCGGCGGCTGCCATGTCACCTACGCCAATATCACTGTTGCTAATGTTCTCATCTATAAATTGCATCACACGCTCCAACACTGGATCTTTGGTATCTTCCTTCTCATCTCTCACCTCTAGCTTCTCACCTCTTACCTCTATCATCGCCAGATACTTCTCCAGTGTCTCGCGCTGCTGTCGCTTGATGTGTTTGATATAGATGTAGGTATAGAGGATGGCAGCCAATAGTACCAGACAGAGGAGCACTATCAGCAACTGTCCGTACCACGCCTCCCAAAACGTAGGACGTACAATGATGGTTAGCCTTCGCACGTTATCCTGCCACTCACCGTCGGCATTTGTCGAACGTATCTCCAACTGATAGGTGCCTGGCTTCAGGTCGAGTAGGGTAGCCGAGCGGTCGTGACCGATATAATTCCACTGGTTGTCTGTCGACAGACGGAAAGCATAGCTGATATGCTCTGAGGCACTGTAGTCGAGGGCTGCAAAGCGCACGGTCAGACTGCGCTCATCAGGACTGAGCACGATGCTATCGGCCATCCCTATCGCATAGTCGCTGCTGCCGCCCTGTACCGAGACGCTCGTCAGCACCAGCCGAGGCTTCGTCGTACTGGAGGCCTTCTGTTGTATGGTCGTAATAAAGGCACCATCCGTCAGTCCGAACAACCAGCGGTTATGACCGAGAGCCAACGGGTGAGCTTCGCTAAAACGATAGTCTTTCTGAAAGTAGCGGGCATCCAGCACACGGTTATTGAAACTACTGTCCATGAGTGTCACCAGGTGACTGCCCACAGCCATCAGCCCTTTGTCAGGCAGGAGGTTCAGCGATTGAACGATATCGCTGCCTTGTGCATGGAAACTATCATTGATATGATGGAAATTCAGTGTGTCGGTCAACAGGTTCGTGGATGTAATCTGGTTAATGCCGCCACTCTCCGTGCTGACAAATACGTGTCCTTGTGCATCCTCAGTCACGTCCATGGTTGCACTACAGCTCAGACTGTTGGCACGCTCGCTTTCACGCTCATGCAGTCGGAACCGCATCTTGTCGGCATCCTTCTCCAGCCGAGCCTCCCATAGGCCGCTACCCGATGCTGCCAGCATGACATCGCCTTTGGTGAAATGCAGATAGCGCACACGCTGACCTTTATCTTTCGGAAACTGTCTGGGTACTATGAAAGTGGGCTTTTCTGCCTGCGGATTGTTGGTATAGCATATACCTCCACCTAATGTTGCCACCCACAAACGCCCATACCTGTCTTCGGCTATGTGATAGACATCCGTCATAGGCAGGTCGGTGAAATGGTCAATCTTAAATGTTTCTGCCGATGTCGTCTTTAACCTGAAGATGCCGTCGGGCTTGCTGCCCAGCCAAAGCGTACCGTCTTTTGACTGATGCATGCAATAGACGGCAGCACCAAAACGGGTATAGACCTGATGGATGCATCCGTCACGACCAAGGTAGCCTATCTGCCTGTTGTTACTGCCGTCATAGATACGTAGGGCCTGATCGCCCTTCGTCGCCACCCAGTAGCGCCCATGCCTGTCAGCAAACAGGCATTTCACTTCTTCCTGGGGTTCGATGGCCAGCTGGTGTGTACGCTGTATGTCAGTACAAAACTTGTAGATACTGCCATTGTCTAATGCCCACAGGTTTCCTTGGTGGTCCACCATCATAAACGACAGGGTGTGAAAGTCCATCGTCAGCGGATAGTCCACCAGCTGTGCAGCGTCCGATAGATAGGTCAGCTTACCGTCACTATGCAGCGTCCATTGTGTCTGCTGGGCATCCTTCCACTGAAAGGTCTTGCCACTCAACAACGAACGGCTCTGGCGATAACTCTTTATCTGATCTGCTGCTTGGGCCTGTTCCTTGTCAGAAAGATCACGGAACTGATAGTTGTGCAGGTTGAACAGATAATAGCCCTCATCAGTCTGGCACAGAATTTGTCCACCAGGTAATAAACTGATATCGCGAATACGATCCGTACTCATGTGGCAGCCATCGCCCACCGCCGGCTTAAACGTCCGGAACTCATAGCCGTCATATCGGCACAAACCGTTCCATGTGGCAAACCACATAAAGCCCAGCTCGTCCTGTAACAGCTGTGTGATATGGCTTGACGATACCCCATTGCCCTCATCGTATTTCACTACCGTACACAGGGGTTGTGACCACACCCCGTGCAGTCCCAAACACATCATCAGCAGTACGACCATCGCTCTCATTGCTGCAAAGGTACGAATTAAGTAAGTAAACTACCAAATTAATCTCGATTTATTTTAGTTTCGACCGAAAAAATCTTCTTCCGCCCTTTCCGAATGTAGTATTTTTGCAAGTATTAAGGCAAGTGAGCCAAGGTACGGCACTTTCGATCCGTTCCGACGTCAGTTTCTAACTGTTCCGCAGTCATCTACGACCCGTTCCGCAGTCAGTTTAGGGGGATAAAGTGACTCATCTACGACCGCAAGGTGACTTGCCGTCAGATGGAAGGAACGTCAGGCAAGACTCAAAGGTGACACCTCACTTGCAAGCCAAGACTGAGAAAAGTAAAAAGGTGGCATCGCCAGCGAGGCTTCAAGTTCGGTATCGGCTACCACTACGTCATCCGTCGTGACGGAGAGATAGAGCCAGGTCCGCTCTCGTGTTATTAATTGAGTAGGGGAGTAACCCTTATCCAATCAACGTCTATCCAACCACGATCAGTTTTGGCATCTGTTTCAACGCTGACAAAGCCGAACTTGGCACCAATCCATTTACCTTGGCGCATGTTGTAAGTCTCGCCACATTCGGTAAACTTTTTACCATCGAGACTATAGGCGAAACGAACGAGTGGTTTGCCGTCGAATCCCTGCTTGTTATTCTTCAGTTTCTTTGCATCAGGAAGCGACACCTGCAAGCGCAGATAGATATCCTCATGGATGCCTGGTTTGTAGTCTGTTTTGTCCTCTGCGGTAGGCTTCAGTGTTGCAATCAGTGTTTCCTCTGGTGCCTTGCCCTTGTCAGCTTGTTTGCAGGTGGTAACTACCAATTGGAATGCCTTGCCCACACGTTTCAGTAACAAAGCCTGATAGTCGAGACCCATCATAATCAAACCACCCATCTGACCCTCAGCCTTCGAGGTCATACGCAGTTTAGTGGTAACAGTGAATTCGTCGGCTGGCGTCTTCTGCAACAACATATTGGGCACCAGCCATAGGTTAGGTACATCATTCTTTTGACCTCTTACATCAGACATCTTATAGGTATAGATGCGGTAAGTGCCGAATGCGGTAGCCGTACCAAACTTCTCGTCGTAGTTGGCGTGCCATTCCCACTGTTTGCCTAAGGTGGGGGCGTTGAATTCATCGCTTTCCACTGGATTGATGATTATTTCAGAGCTACTCTTTGGCTTCTTGTAAGTCGTTACGGGCTCGCCCTTCTTACCCATGATAGGCCACCCTGTACTCCAATCTACTGGATTCAGATGAACCACACGACCGTATGCCTCCTTATCCTGAAAATGCAGGAACCAGTCTTCGCCGTATTTTGTATGCACCCAACCACCTTGATGAGGACCGTTAATGTTGGTCTTGCCCTGAGCCAATACGATCTTGTGCTCGTAGGGACCATATGGACTCTTGCTTCGCATTGCCAATTGGAACCCCGATGGTACACCACCAGCAGGACACATAATCCAGTACCAACCCTCACGCTTATAGAATTTCGGACCTTCGCAAGTACGGTTCTCCGTGCCGTTGCCATCAAATACAATTACAGGCTCGCCAATGGGCTTCATGCCATCTGCTGACATCTCACGAACGGTGAGCACAGAGGCGAATTTCGCGCGACTATTAGCCCAACCATTTACCAGATAACAACGGCCATCGTCATCCCAGAGAGGGGTTGTGTCGATATATCCCTGCCCTTTGATTACACAAACGGGCTTTTCCCACTTGCCAGCAGGATCCTGCGTCTTTACCATGTACACGCCAAAATCGGGGTCGCCCCAATAGATGTAGTACCAGCCATCATGGTATCGGATGGAAGGTGCCCATACACCAGCACCATGCTGAGGTGTGCTGAAGTGCTCCAAGAGCTTGCAATCGCCCTCATAGAGATTTCCAAGGGCGTAGTTGATAATCTCCCAGTTAACCAAGTCCTTTGAGTGCAGAATAGGTAACCCTGGTACGCATTGGAATGATGAGGCAGTCATATAATAGTCCTCACCACTAGCACCTATACAGACATCAGGGTCGCTATAGTCAGCGTTAATCACAGGATTGGTATACGTACCATCGCCATTATCAGGGCTCCATACCTGACTTTTATATTGTGCAAGGCCCGCGATAGGTGCACATGCCAAAACGAGTATTAGTAATTGTTTCATATCATAGTTTGTTTTGGGTGCAAAATTAAGAAATTATTTTCAATCTACAAAATATTAACAGGGGTTATCTAAATCTCTAATTGATTTTATTTTGGATATTCTTTCATTCCAATGATTCTCTGAAAAACGAACGAGAGCGAACCGTCATGGTCCGCTCTCGTATTATGAATAGAGTAGGGAAGTGATTACTTCTGGATGAACTTACGACCGTCCTTGATAACCAGACCCTTGTAGTCGTTAGCAACCTTCTGACCAGCGAGGTTGTAGATGGCGCCGTTTGTTGTGTCGTCAGTCTTTGTGATGCTGATACCCGTTTGTTGCTGCTCGATAAGTGTGGCCAGTGCATGCGCCTCGGCTGCTCCCCACAGCCAGCAACCGTGTCCGAAGTCCTCGAAGTCGGGCTTGGAGTCATAGGTGATGACACCACCGTCCTCAGGTTTTGAGCCTGCTCCTTGCAGGTAACCCACAAAACCGTTGTCAGGATGAACGGCATGGTGCATGGCTTGCCAGCCGCGACGGATAGCCGGCATGTAGACAGTGCTGTCTAAAATGCCCTCGCGAACACCGTATGCCATTCCGCCAATGAAGAGTGACGTGCCCGTCATCTCAGGACCTTCACTGCCTGGCGCACCATAGTTCGAGGGAGCTGCCAGACTGACGTTCCACGAACCGTCCTCTCGCTGGCAGTCAAGCAGCGCCTTGCTCATCAGGCGGAAATCAGAGAGGTATTCCTGCCGGTGTGCCTCGTTGTCGGGGGTAAACTGCAGTACCCTGGTCAGTGCCATATACACCCATCCGTTACCACGGCTCCAATAGCAGTCCTTGTCGGGTTCTGTCAGGTCTTTATAGGGCGGGTCGAATTGATAGTCGCGATACCACAAGCCCGTCGATATGTTGAACAGTGGCTTGCCGCCGCCCTTGCCGTTACCTCCGTGCTGGTTGCGGGTATATCGGTACATGTCGTACATGCGTTCCCAATATATAGCGTCTTGTGTGATGGTGCCAAGCAGGGCAAAGATGGGCATAGCCATCTGTATGGCATCTATCCAGTACCAGTCGTCAATCTTCTTGCTGGCCACCATGTCATCGATGCGCATCTTGATATGACTCATGCGCTGTTTCTGTGTCGGGTCAAGCATGTAGAGCTGCAGATAGGCCTGTCCGCAACACTGGAAGTCGGCATGCCGCTTGGCATTGTCGGCACAGCTAATCCACTGGTGGTAATTGCCCCAGTCCACAGCATATTTCAGCCAGTCTTCAAGAGGCGCTTCGCGATAGGCATTCAGCAGTCCTTCGTAGAACACACCGCGAGTCCATATGCGGCTGTTACGCTCCTTGCCGCCAACATAGCTGTTGGCACCCACGTCGGGATTGCTGGTCATGAAGTAGTTGGCCACTTTCTCAATGGTCGCCATGATTGCTGACGACGAGAACGGTTCGGCATAAGCACGACTACTGCCAAGAAAGGCAATAGCGAGTGTAATAACAGATATGTAGACTTGTTTCATTCGTTGTTTGATAATGTGTTGGTAACAGACATTGCAAAGGTACGAACTAAAAATGTAAAATCCAAATAATTGACGAAAAAACAACGAGGGCAGACCATCATGGTCTGCCCTCGTGTATAAATAGAGTAGGGAAGTGATTACTGAATCATCTTCTTACCGTTCTTGATAACCAGGCCCTTGTAGTCGTTGGCAACCTTCTGACCAGCGAGGTTGTAGATAGCGCTGTTCTCAACGTTTGCCTTTACTGTGCTGATGCCAGTCTCACCACCAGCGACAGGAGTGATCTCGATAGAAGAAATCAGGATGTTACCAGTGCCAGAGTATTTCTGGAAGGTGTAAGTCTTGCCGCCAGCCAAACCGAACTCGAATTCGTTAGCATTGGGATAGAGCTTCAGGTCATTGGTCTCATTGCCATCAGCATCCTTCAGACAGTAATTTGTACCGCTTACGTTGACATAGCACTTACGGTCGTTTACTTGTGAACCATCCTCAGCATCATCTGCGTCGATGTTCTTGCAAGAGTTCTTAGAACAGATAACCTTCACGTTGACAGAGTCGCCCTCAGCAACTTGGAATACGATGTTGGTGTTGCTCATCTGGATATAAGCCTCCTGACCAGCAGGAACCTGATACTGAGCCTTTGCATCCTTCAAAACGGTAAAGGTAAGGTTCTTCACAAAGAAGTCTTTCTTGTCAGCACTGATGGCACCATTTTCTACCTTATAAATAGTAGAACCATCGGTAGAAGCAGCTGTGGCTTCATCATCAACTACGACGTCAGCAGCAGTGATGGCGATAGTCTTCTTCTCCTTGATAGGATTCAGTACGTAAACGTCCGTAGTGGTAGACTTTGTGATGAAGGTTGTATAGTCGCCATTGGCAATCTTTGTGAATGCAGTAACTGTTGCAGACTCAGTGAGCGTAGCACCGTTGCCAGCCACTTCCTCACCACCATTTAACTGATAGAAATTAGAACCATTCTGATCAGCATAAGGAGAGGTAATAGTGAAGGTAGCACCCTCAGCGTCAATAATAGGAGCGTCGAATACGAAGTTAACATTACCATCGTTATCAGCACCGTCGCAGATGTCCTCGTCAGTAATTGCACCTGTTCCAAAAAGATCCATGAAAGCCTGGAATCTTACGGTCATATCCTTATAGCACTTGATGGGCTCCGTGTACTTGGGGCTAGATGCTGTGGGTGCAGAACCGTCTGTGGTGTAGGTAACAACTGTTGGGATTTTCTCTGTTGAACCTTCCTCAACCATGTCGTTAGCCTTACATGTTACCTCGCGGAACCAGAGACCACCCTCGAAGGTCTGGTCGCCAACCTTAACGGTAGGAGTACCAGGAGCCTCGTTAGCCTCGATAATAATGAAGCTGACGAACATATCGCCATTGTATGAACCGAAGTAGTAGGTACCGTCGTCCTGAACGGTATACTCCCACTTGAAACCGCTAACTGTAGCTGGATGGTCATCTGTAGGAGCTGCATTCAGAGCATCACTCAGGTCGGCCTTTGTAGCAATCTTGGGGATACGGGCTTCCTTACCAACCTTGTTGTTACCCTGCAAGAACATGATAACCTTTGACTTGGCAGTCAACTTCATGGCAATGACGTCCTGAGCGTTCTTCAGACGAAGCCAGTTGTAGTGAGGACCAACATAGTCAGCACCATACTTGTCGACGATGTCCTGAGTGACATACAGAGGAGCACCCTCTTCGCCAAGGGCATCAACAACAGAGAGGTCTACTTGACCCTTGTTGGTTGCGGTAGAACCACCGGTGACATCCAAGAAGTGGTCGTTGCCGAAAAGTACGCCTTTACCAGGACGGCTTCCGAGTTCGTCACACACCAGTACATAGCTGTGCTTCAGTGGAGCAAGATCGTCCACAGTAGCTGCATTAGCTGCACCAGCGAAGCCCACGAGGGCACAAATGAGTGTAAAAATTTTCTTCATAATTAATACATTTTTGTTAATATAAAAGATTTGTTTGTAGCTTACAATGCATATATATCGCTGCAAAAATAGGGAATTTCCCTGTATTTACCAAATATTTTGATTTTTTTTTTGAATATAATCACGTAAATGTTTACGAGAACACTTCGTTATAGTAAAGGGAGTGACTACAAATATTTGCAGTCACTCCCTCCAAATAAGTGTTACTGTTTTACGAGATATGTCTGCACTGGCGTGTCGCCATAGTGGGCAATGGTAATGATGTCCTGACCGTCTGATGTGGCAATACCTACAAATACAGCCGATTTCGAAATATTACCTTTGTCATCTCTCACCAACTTCAGAATCTCTACACGGCCTGTGCTGGCTGAGTAGTTGTACTCATAGTATGGTTTGGCCTCCGTATTCGACTCGTCAGTCCATGTGCCTTCAGTGGCTCCCTGACTCATCTTCACACTGACAGAATCGGCGGTAGCAAAGTTGAGGCTCTCAACGAAGCCCTGCACTTCCTGTCCAAAGGCATTGACTTTAAGACCTGAGCCGCGTACCCATTTGGTGCTTGCTAATGTCTCAGGATGGGCAATCGTCTCCGATTTCGTCCACGAGGGATTGTCGGTGTAGGCATCCTCATACTCGTTGGCATCACTGCATGATGTAAAGAGGCAAGATGTAAGAGGTAAGAGGAAGAAGAATACCCCTGCTACTATTGATTTTTTGAATGTATTCATAATTCTCAATTTTCAATTATCAATTATCAATTTATTTGTTTCTCCAGCGGGCAGCACCAACATTGTTCGTGTAGATGTCGTTATTGGTGTCCTTGAAATAGAGGTTCACACCAAAGGTGCTGTTAGCAGTGCCGTCCAGGGCATCAGCACGGTGCATGTTCTGGTCGCTGGCAGTCTGGGCAATGTGTGGCGGACAGGGCTGTTCCATCAAATCGGTGGCTGAGATGTTGGCAACCTGTACCTCGAGTGTACCGTTGAGCGTGGCGTTGCCATCTTTGACTAACTTACCGAAGTTGTTGCTGGTAGATGTCCATGGGGTGTTGCTGAAGATGCTGCCATTGGTCAAGTCATTGTTGGTTGACCAGTTGTTCTCGAAGTTCAGCGTCACCTTACCTGATGAACCATCGCTCTGGGTCTGCGTGTTGCGGATGTCAGCGCCCCATTGTGCGAGCACGCGCTGGTCGCCGGCTTTCTTACAGAGTACGATGAGGTTGTTCTTCACATTGAAGACGGAACCGTGGGGCAATCCGCGCATCTTGAAGATGGCACCGTCGGCACGTGTGTTGAAATTGATGAGGGTATTGTTTGAAAATGTGATGTTCCACTTTGTGCCAGGCACCCATGCAACTTCTGTCTGTTCGGCAAAGAAGGCGGGGAATGGACTGTCGTAGAACGTATTCTCAGTAACCTTCATGTCCTCATATAGGTTGGAGCTGATGTTGGCACCCGAACCGTGGATCCAGCAGTAACCGCCGGCCCCCTGGTTGTAGTAACCGCAGTCCATGAACAGGTTGTTCTTGATGACCACGTGGCGCCATATCTTATAATTGACACCCTGTTCGCGGATGAAGCCGCGCACCAGTCGTTTGAACGAGCAGTTCTCGATGACCAGTGAGTCGAGCGAGATAGCCATACCGTTAGAGAACATATTGAAGAAGTAGTTACCCGTAGGACTTCCTAAGCCGGCCTGCTGGTCGCCATAGTTATAACACTTGGGGTTATCGAAGTCGATGTCGTAGAAGGCGAGCTTCTTCATGTAGATCTCACCACCCTCACCAGCTTCTGGCTGGCGTCCGAAAGTGAACATGGAGTAGGGACATCCGTTCCATTGCTCACCATCAACGGCTTGGCTATACATGTCGTCCTTGCCAATACCGCAGATGACGCGGGCACGCTTGCCTTGAGCTACATCGGCAGGATCCGTACGCAGCACGAAACCTTTACAGGTAATATCGTTGCCGTCCAGATAATAGGTCTTGCCACCCTCCAGCATGAAGGTCTGACCTTCGGCGTAGTTCGTGTTCTCAATGAAGTCGCGGAGTGTAGGCGTGATGGGTGCGGCATCGAACTCGTCGGCTGCAGCAAATACCTGAGTGCGGCTCTTGTCCTGATCGGGAATTGGCAGACTTGCTGCCTGTGCCTTCAGTTCGGCGTGATTCAGCAATATGGGATCGCCAGGCTGTCCGTCAGAACGTGAGGTGCAAGTGTTGTACTTGGCATCGATACCCACAGATACACGTGGGTCGATAACATCGATAACATAAACAGAGTTAGCCGTCAGACCATCAACGACGATATAGCCGCGGTCACGATCTTCCTGTGTAATCTGATAGCGCTTCCACTTCTCGCCCACAGTAGAGTTGGGGTTGTTGGGCGAGGGAGATACGGTCAGAATCTGGTAGCCCAGCTCGCCGTTCTCGCCAATGTTGAAGTTCTCGTAGTATGCCTCAACTTTGTCCAGATCGTCAGGGTCAGTGATAGTTGCATCTTCGGTATATCCCAACGACTGCTTGACAGTCTTATTCAAATAGACGTGCATTGTAGTCTCAGTAGTCTCTGCCTGATTGACGTAGATGGCATTGGGAGTGGGGTAGCGGTCTTTGGTTGCGATACCCACATACTCCTGCCACTGGCGTCCGTTACCATGTCCGTACCAGTTGGAGGCGTGAGCAAAACTACTCAGGTCGCCCTTGATGTTCTGGTCGAGTTTTGACAGACAACGGATAGCAAAACGGAAATCAGTAGAATACTGCAGGTCTGGGATGAGCAGATCGAGTACTTTCGGACCAACAATGGTGTCGAGTAGTAGATCACTGGTGCCTTGGACTTTTGCCCAGGCTTCAGAACCGCCGCTCACTTTGGGCTGAAGTGCCATCTGAATCTGATAGCCAGCGCAATCGTTCACACCATACCAGTAAAGGTGAATGGTGTTACCGTGTGGATAGCGTGCGTCAAGTCCGCAGTTGTAGGGATAGTCGCCTCCCTTACCGCGGGTGTTGTCGACGATGAACATGGTCATAAACTCCCTGTTGGTATCGGACGACGAACTCTTGTCATCATCCTTACACGATACCATGATTGCCGATGTGGCGGCCACAAGGAGGAGTAATAGGTTGTTCAATATCTTTTTCATATCTTTATATTCTAATATGATTAATAGCCATAATAATTCTTGTATTCACCCGATGAGCGCTGGATGACTGTGCCCGGGTATGGGAGAATGTAGCGCACGGGAGGCAATTCGTTGGCTGCTGGAATGTTGGAGAACTGTGTGAGTACACCGTCGCGGATAATCCACAAATTGCCGCCATCATCGCAGCGTATGTAACCATAGAAGGAGTACTTACACTGATCAACAGGTTGACCATTAGACTCGTTACCCCACTTGTAGAAGTCGGCACTCAGCCAACTCTTGGCTTTGAAACCACCACGGGTAATTGCGCTGGTAACAGGTGATGGCATAGGCTTGTAGGCATTGTAGATGCGCAAGCTCTGCATGTCCTGGTTGGGATACTTCTGTGTGACGTTTCCGGCATCGTCAACCTGGTAGCCATAGAGCTGGGCACGATACATGCGCAGACCGTATGCATTAACCTCGTCGATATTATAGGTGTGATAGTATACACGTGAAGGCAGATTGTCAATATAACCGTTGCCGTCGGTGTAGCCGTCATGATCATTGATGGCATCCTCGTAGCCAGTCATACTACCAACATTCTGCATACCGGCAGAATAGTAACGCAAGAAACTATATACCAGTTCTTCACTGTAAGTGTTGGTACGCACCAAGTCGCGCCAACGCATGTTTTCACCGGCAAATTCCCACTTGCGCTCGTCGAGAATGGCTTTCTGGAATCTATCCTTTGATGCTGCAATATCTGTAAGGTAAGTGCCGTCGCCATTGGGGAAGGCGCGGTTGTGAACTTCAGAAAGACAGTTGACAGCCTTTGTCGTGGGACCATCGTTCAGCTCGTTGGCAGCCTCGGCATACATCAAGAGCACGTCAGCATAGCGCATATAGGGGAAGTTGATACCTGTCGACCCCGTAGTGGTATTGCCTAATGCTGAACCAGCATTAGTCCAAAGTTTCGACCACTTGTTATTATGTACACTGTAGTCGTTTCGGATATAGACGGAATCTGCCAAGTTGCCCTCTGAATTGGTAAAATAGCTGTAATACCACATGCCATTTACGAATTCACGGCGAGCGTCGCCATCGCGGAACAGAAAACGGTAGAAAGCATTCAGACGGGTACCGCCGTCACACTTACCCCAAGCACCTACTGTAGCTCCCTCGTAGTCAGAATAGGTCGGCCCCTGGTTGTATCCAGTATTACCTGTCGACTCCTTGGCGAACGGAATCTCGAAGATGACATCGCCATTGTTGACAACCTGATAGTTGCATTCGTTGACGAACACATCCTGGTAGCTGCTGCCAATGAGGCTGTGGGTACCTGCTAGAATGACAGAGTCGGCATAGTTCATAGCTATGCGATAGTAATTCTGATAGTCAGTTGGACGCTGCATGCTACCGTAGGAACGAGTGTTGTTCTTGTCAGGACGTAATGAGTAGCCGCCGGCTGTCAGTGCAATACGTGCAATGAGAGCTTGCGCATACTCCTTGGAACAACGCTCTACAGTAGTGCTGGAGGTTGATGACATACCTTTAACAGCCTTCTGTAGGTCAGCAATGAGCGTTTTTTGAATCTCTTCACGGTCGGTGACAGGTAACATCACTGTGGAACCTTGTTCGTAAGAGGGGGCAAAAGAGAACGGAACGTCACCGAACATGACTACGAGGTCGTGATAGACCATGGCACGCAGGCACTTGGCCTCACCAACCCATTGCAGGATTTCGGCATCGGGTGTCGTGGTCTGGTTGCCGTCATCGTCAGTGGTGTAGTAGATGGGACTACCTTCTGTTTCCTTAATAAAGATATTGGCATATTCAATAAGACGGTAAGCTGCCGTCCAGAATTTCAGGATATCACCGCCCTCATCATCGCAGTCAAAGCGTTGGTAAGTCGTGTGTGAGTGAGCACTTGACGAACTGATGGCTATATCTACGTCACTGTTCAGAATGAAGGTCTTCTGGTAGGCGTTACCATAGAGGTCGCCGACGAGTGCCTGAGCATATACACCGTTGAGGCTTCGCTCTATCTCTGACTTCTGGCTGTATACAAACTCCTTGGTGTATTTTGAAGGAGCATCGACTTCCAGGTAGTCGTTGCATGACGTCAACGCCAGTACAGCCACTCCGGTCAGTAAAATATTCTTGATTTTCATAATTATCAATTTTCAATTATCCATTATCCATTTAGAAAGTGATGTTAGTACCGAAGGTGAAGGTACGGCTACGTGGGTAGCGGTTGTAGTCGATACCGCAAGCCAAGCCGGTCTGGATGTCTACTTCAGGATCGTAGCCAGAATAGTTCGTGATGATGAACAGGTTGCTGGCTGATACATAGAATCGTGCCTTGCTAACGCCGATTTTCTGAGTCAGCTTCTTGGGTAGTGTGTAGCCTAATGTCACGTCAGAGCAGCGGAGGAACGAACCATCTTCAATAAAGTAGCTGTTGCAGATCTTCGTACCTACGTCAGCGGGATTCCATAACGAACGTCCCAAATTGGCCTCTTTATAGATGTCAACGGCATTTTTGTCAGCCGAATAGTACATCTTATAGAGAATGTCACCCTTGGTACCTGTTATGCTACCGTCAATGTCGTTATATTGCCAGCCGTCAGTAAACTTTGCCAGCACGTTGTTGAACTTGTTCTTGTTGTTTTCTGAAGATGACAGCGCGTAAGCCGTTGCGTTGTTGACATCGAAGTCAAGCATATAGGTGAAGTTGGCTGTAAAGTCGAAAGCCTTGTATGTGCCGCTCAGTCCGAAACCACCCTGAATCTTCGGGTTGGTGTTACCGATGACGGTACGGTCATTCTCGTCGATGCGACCATCGCCGTTGAGATCCTTAAACTTAATCTTACCAGGCAATGTGGCGATACCGGAGTTGCTCGAACCAGAAACATCGTTGATGACGGTCACATAGCCGTCCTCACGAGGAGCCATGTTCTTGGAAGTCCCGTTGTCGGCTGCAGCACTACCCCAGGGCACAGCCTGATAGTTGTTCAATGGATCGTAGTAGAATTCGTCGAAGCCATAGAGACCGTCGTAGACGAAACCATAGATAAGACCTACCTCGTCACCTACCTTCAGATAGTAGTCGTACATGTTCTTTGTCTGCCAACGAACACTACCTTCGTAGGGCTTGAAGTCTGCACCGCCGTCAAGCTTGTCGATAATCTTACGGTTCCATCCGAAATTGATATTGGCTGACAGAACATAGTCCTTACCCTGGAGGATGTCACCAGAGATAGAGAACTCGATACCTTTGTTTGTCACCTGTCCGATGTTCTGCATTTGGTTATTGTAACCCACTGTTGGGTTCAGACCTGTAGAGTAGAGCAGGTCACGAGTGGTGTTCCAATAGAATTCCGGTGTGATAGTGATACGACCATTGAACAGCGAGATATCAGCTGCCAGGTTACGGGTGATCGTCGACTCCCACTTGATGTCATTGTTGGGAGCGCTGGAAGAAATACCATAGTACTTCTCTCCGTATTGTGTCGTTTCGCTGAAGCCAGGACCACCATTAGAGTTGATGTTGTAGAGCAGACGCCACATGTCATCATTGATGTTGTTGTTACCAGACATACCGATAGCAACACGCAGCTTCAGTTGATTAATCCAACTGAACTTCTTCATGAAAGGTTCTTCACTAATAACCCAAGCACCGGAAATTGAGGGGAAGTAACCCCACTGATGACCAGGAGCAAACTTTGTGCTACCGTCGGCACGCAGTGTGGCCGAAAGCAGATACTTGTGCTTGTAGTTGTAGCTGATTTGTCCGAAGAAAGATGCGGTGCGGTTGGGAGTTGACAGGCTCGATGTAGACTCGTAGGTCGTTCCGAATCCCATGTTGTCCCAGGCCTCCTGAGCCGTGAACGTGCGGGGGAAGAAGTGGTTGGTCATCGAGTTGTTTCGGTCCTGTAATTCGCTGATTTCCTGACCGAGCAGGAATGACAGGTTGTGATCGTCCTTTACAGTCGTATTATAGGTAGCCGTGTTCGTCCAGATGTAGCGCAGACGATAAGAGTTACCAATGGTAGCCACTGGCATCTTATTATGGACGGTCTGCTGTCCTGTTGAGGTGAGTGCACCATAGAAGCGGTTGGAGTCAGACCAGCGCAGTCCGATGGTAGCCTCAGTACGCAGTGCGAGACCCTTGAAGGGCTTCCAGTCAAGTGCAATACCATTAGTATAAGTATAGCTGTGCTTGATTTGCTGGTTCAGTGAGATGTCGCTCTTCGGGTTGGTATAGTTAAACAGTTCCTCCTCGTCTGGGTCAGCGTAGGCAGGGTCGATGTATCCGTATTCACGCAGTCCGTTAGTTGGGCGGTACTGCAGCACATCAATGATACCACCGGTTCCCACATTCTCACCACCAGCACCTTCGTCACGACGGAAGGTGAACTTGGGGTTGAACTGCAAAGAGAGGTTCTTGGTAATCTGCACGTTAGCCTTGAAATTAAGGTTGGTGCGGCGAACACCAGAGCCCAAGATGATACCCTTGTCCTCACTCTGCGTCAGCGAGAGGTTGAATTTGACCTTATCTGAACCACCGCCAATGTTGACATTGGCCGAGTAGTTGATAGGTGTCTCACCCATCACCTCATCCTGCCAGTCGTGAGAGGGCAGGGTAGAGTACATGTCCAAATCGTAGGGGTTACCGAAATTTGCCTTGAAGAACTTGGCGTTTGATGAACGTGTACCATTGCAGGCGTGCCACTGATACTGATATTTGGCGAAGTCTGACGCATCCATCAGGTCGAGCGTCTTCGAGATATGGCTGACGTTCAGGTTGCCGTTGAACGTAACTTGAACCTTGCCTTCCTTGGCACTCTTGGTTGTGACAACCACAACACCGTTACCACCCTTCGCACCGTAAATGGCGGTCAGAGAGGCATCCTTAAGAATGTCAATTGAAGCGATGTCCGTTGGCGGAATATCGTTGATATTATCCACCTGGAAGCCATCAACGATGTACAAAGGTGAGTTCGACTGTGTTACTGACGTACCGCCACGTACACGGATGTTAACATCGGCACCAGGCTGACCGTCAACCGTCGTAACCTGTACACCGGAAATTTTACCTTGTAACGCTACAGCAGCAGATGTTACGGGCACTGCAGCCAGTTTGGCACCGCTGACAGAACCTACAGAACCTGTCAGGTCCTTACGGGCCTTGCTGGTGTAACCAATGACAACGACTTCCTCAAGGGCGGCATTGTCATCCTGTAGTGTGACTTTCATGTTTGGGCCGGCGTTGACTTCTTGCGATACCATACCAATGTATGATATCACTACAACCTTACCCTTCTGAAGCTTCAGTGTGAAATTACCGTCAAAGTCGGTCACTGTTGCATTCTTGGGGTCGCCCTTCTCGACAACGGTCGCACCAATGACGGCTTCGCCAGTGGCATCAATGACCGTACCCTTAGCTGTAGTCTGGGCCGAAACCTGACCGCAAACTAAGAGCAGACACAATAACAGTGTCGTTCGAAAGATACTCTTGATTTGAACAGACATAAAATTAGTAGTTTAAAAAATTTATTAATAAATAGAATATTCTGGGTGCAAAGGTACAAAGATTTTTGATAATACGTGAATATTTCTTAATATTTTTTATGTAAAACGTTTACGTGTCATATTGTCACTTGTTTTTTTCTTGTTTTGTTGCAAAGGTAATACATTTTATCGATATGATAGGGTGTAAAATCGTATCAAATAGGTGGATTTTTCTCACAAAAGTTTGATTTTGTGGCTTTTTGATATTTTTTTCTACCTAAAAGGGAGATTTTTGTACCTTATATTAATAATAAATGTGTATCTTTGCATCGAAAAATCAAATCGACAAACTACAAAACAATGAGAAAACTAATCATTTCACTCCTGACGATGTTGCCCATGACGATGATGGGCCAGTACAAGTCGCAAGTGTGGTCGCCCGACAATGGTGACGGCACCTACACGAACCCTGTAATCAATGCCGACTACTCGGATCCTGACGTCTGCGTCGGTCCCAGTGGTGAGGACTACTACATGACGGCATCGTCGTTCCAGTGCACACCAGGATTGCCCATCCTGCACTCCAAGGACTTGGTGAACTGGGAAATCGTTGGTTATGCCCTTGACAAGCTTTATGAGGGTGATGACAAACTAATAGAGCACTTTAACACGCCCCAGCATGGAGCTGGCGTGTGGGCACCGAGCATCCGTTATCATGCGGGCTGGTACTACATTTATTGGGGTGACCCCGACTTCGGCGTGATGATGGTGAAGACACAGGATCCCGCAGGCAAGTGGGAGGCTCCCGTCTGCGTCATCAAAGGACAAGGCTACATCGACACGACGCCGCTGTGGGACGAGGATGGTCGCTGCTACTTGGTAAATGGTTGGGCTAATTCGAGAGCAAAGTTTGCTTCTGTACTGACGGTTAGGGAGTTATCAGCTGATGGTACGCGCCCTATCGGACAGCCCGTCATTGTGTTTGACGGTAATGGTACGGAGAATCGCACCTGCGAAGGACCGAAGTTCTACAAGCGTGACGGCTGGTATTGGATTATGTGTCCTGCCGGTGGCGTACCAGAGGGTTTCCAACTGGCCATGCGTAGCAAGAGTCCGTACGGTCCCTACGAGCACAAAATCGTGTTGGCTCAGGGTAAGACAAAAATTAACGGTCCTCACCAAGGCGCGTGGGTACATAATAAATATAATGAGGACTGGTTTATCCACTTCCAAGACAAGGAGGCTTATGGTCGCGTGGTACACCTGAATCCTGTCGACTGGTCGACAGGCTGGCCCATCATGGGTAAGAAGGGTGAACCCGTCACCACTTTCTCGAAGCCAAAAGCTTCGAGCACAGTGGTGGTCAACCCTGTCGAGAGCGATGAGTTTAACAGTACAACAATCGGTAAGCAGTGGCAGTGGCAAGCCAACTACGACGAGAAATTTGGCGTGCCCACCGCCTTCGGCACGATGCGTATATATACGTATAAGATGTCTGATGTAAGAAGTCAGAAGGAAGATGTACAATCAGACATCAGCCATCAGCCATCCAACCTCTTCCTTGTTCCAAACATGCTGCTGCAGAAGACGCCTGCCGACGAGTTCAAGGCCACTGCTAAGATACGCTTCACGTCGAAGGCCGACGGTCAGATGGGCGGTCTCATCATGATGGGACTCGACTATCTGGCACTGGTTGTCAAGCGGGTAGGGAAGGAGTTCCAGCTGTTGCTGCTGACCTGTAAGAATGCCGACAAGGGCAAACCACAGGAGGAGCAGCTCATTGCCACGCTGAAACCGACTGCCGAAGACAAGATAGATTACAAGCCTGGCATTCACGAAGATATCTACCTCCGCCTAACCGTCACCAACGCCGAGGCCGGTGTGGCTCATGGAGGCAAACCCATTGTCCGTTTTGCCTACAGTCTGAACTACAAGAAGTGGATCGATTGTGGAAGTGAGTTTACAATGCGTCAGGGCAAATGGATTGGAGCGAAGTTCGGTTTCGTCAGCGTCGATACCAATCCCAAGACCGACCGCGGCTGGCTCGACGCCGACTGGATACACGTTGATCTTTAAGCATTAAGCTTTAAGCTTTGAGCTTTAAGAATTAAACATTAAACTCTCTTGTTGTTGGAGAAAAAGGCGGGCTCCGTTATAAAGAGCCCGCCCGATTATTATTATACATTGTGATTACTCGTCGCGGAAACCGTAACCGTTATGGAAGGCACCGTTTGAGTTCTTAATGATGTTACCACCCATCATCAGCATATAAACAGGGGGCTGACCCTCTTCATAGCCGTTGTAGATAAGCGTGCTGTACTGTTCGGCATTGTTGACGATGTTGATGGCCCAATCCTCCTTCTTGTAGCCGTCAGCCTCCAAAGCCTGAGCTTCAGCACCTGCGGGATCAATGTAGGTGAACAGACCCTTGATGGCCAAATTGGTCAGGTCGCCAGCCGTGAGCGACGATGCGCTGGTGCCATTAGCAGAAGCCACAGCTGCCCAGTCGTCGTTCTGACCGCGCCAAGAGGGGTAGAGTACGGGGTCGTTCTCCTTGCCGGCAGGACACTGTGTGGTCAGACGGTAGCCATACAACTTCTTGGCATCAACCAACTTCGTCCATACGTAGTTGGAAATGACGTTACCGTTGGCAAACTCGTGATAACCCTTGGTCTTCAGGTCGTTTATCATGTTAGCAGACTCCTGATAGAAGGCGGCGATGGTCTTACCCAGCTTGTTGGTACGGATGAGGTCCCACTTACGGCTACCCTCACCACCGAACTCAAACTTACGCTCCTCGATACATGCATCGAGCAGAGAACCGCACTTGGTGATGAAAGCATCGGTCTTGGCTGCGGCAGCAGAACCGAAGGCACGGTTGCGAATCATATCCAGATAGTTACGGGCTTCACTGTCCTTCTTCAAGGCAGCCTTCACCTCAGCCTGCATCAGGATGATGTCAGCAAAGCGCATGAAGGGGTTGTTGATGCCGCTCTGACGCTGCTTGGCAGTCCAAGGCTGGTCCATACGGTTTTCGTCCCACTTGTTCAGGCCGATACCGCCCTTACAACGTGAACCCTTCGTGAAGTTAATCAGCTGTTCAGCACCCTTACCGTTTGAACCGGTGATGGCGCAAGTGACGTCACGACGCATGTCAGCAGGATCGAAGTCGTTATAGTAGTACAGGGGACCAAAGCGTGACTGGTCGTAGTTCTTGCAAGGATATGCGTTAGAACCGCCACCCTCTGAGGGACGACCGAAGGCATAGGGACGCTCGCTGTTACCGACGGCGTGGGTCTCAGGAACCTCGTAAACGCTCTCGTCAGCAAAGGTGTTGTCGACCTTCCAGCCTACCATTGTCTGCTGGAACACGTATTGGTAAGGATTGCCGAAACGGTCGCCACTACGTGGGTCTGTGGTCTGGAACACGATATTACCGTGGTTGGCAATAGCATCGCCCAGATACTTCTCAGCCAGTGTGTAGAATGTCTGCCAGTCGGTACGACGGCCATAGAAGCACTTTCGTGAAGAGCTTTCGCTGACCTTCTCGAAGCTGACGGGTGTACCATCCAGCTTGGTGTAGTAATTCTCGCCCATATCGGTACGACGAGTCTGGTAACCACCCATCCACAGGCAGATACGACCTACAAGACCCTCAGCATAGGTACGGTTGAAATTGCTCTTGTCGATACCTGAACTTTCGCCAGAACGGAACATCACGGGGATGACACGCTCCAGGTCACGCAGGATGTATTCTGCCACAGAGTCGCGGTTGGTCAGGTGGGTAGCAACCTTGCCGGCCTCAACCTGGAATGCGACATCGCCAAAGTGACGAATCAACTCGTAGTAACAGGTAGCTCGCATACAGATGGCCTCACCATAAATCTGTGAAAGGATAGTGGGAGCACCGGTAATGGTCTCCTGATAGTTGGCGGACGACTCTACGCTGTTGATGATAGGATTACACTTACCGATAATGCCGTAGAAATTGGTCCATGTAGACTCGTACATGCCATTTCCGAACGGGTCGATATGCTCGGTACCGCGTGTACCGTAGTTGCTGTCAACATATCCATAGAAATATGATGGTACCCAACGGTTCAGCTGTGATCCGTAAGCCTCAGGCTGCAACTCAGTGTCAGAACTGGATACAATGAAGTTATAGAAAGTACCATTACCATGAGAAAGACCATCACCGCGCCACTTGTCGTAGATGCTGTACATGGCACCACGGAGGGTGTTCTCAGTAGACACGACAAACTCCTTGTCTACTTCTGAGGGAGAAGTCTGTTCCAGGAAGTCCGAGCAAGACGTCGTTCCCAGCAGCATTGCTGCTCCCATCACGCTATATAATATTTTTTTCATAATAGATGCTGTTTTTGGGGTTAGAATTTAACATTGAGACCAACAGTGAAAGTGCGGGCACGATGGTATGAACCATAGTCCATGCCTAACGTCGGATAGTTGCTGTTCATGCCCGGGTCTACGTTGACGTCGGGGTCGAGACCAGAATAGCCTGTCAGGCAGAAGAGGTTACCGCCAGTCACATAGATACGTGCACTCTGGATATAAGCCTTCCTGGTCAGAGCCTTGGGCAGTGTGTAGCCCAGTGTGATATTGCTCAGACGCAGATAGGCTGCACTCTCAACAAATTCGCTCAGTACAACACTCGACTCGTAGTAAGGCACAGGACGGCTCTTGCCTGCATTCAGCGCAGCAAACGCAGCGGGATCGGTAGCTGCCACCAGTTCGCCATTCACGACATCGTAGAGCTGGTAGCTCTCGTCGATGAAGTCGCGGTGGTTCTTGGCCAGACCAGTCTCCTTACCACCAGCATACTGACACATGGCAGAGGCGTTGTACACCTTACCGTCGAGCTGATAGGTGAAGTTTGCAGAGAAGTCGAAATCCTTGTAATTACCCGAGAATCCGAAACCACCAGTGTGGTGAGGCTGTACCTTGCCAATCACGTCAACGTCGTCAGAGTTCACAATGCCATCATCGTTCAGGTCGGCCAACTTAAGAGCACCGGGGAAGGCAACCTGTCCCTGTGGAATAGCAGCATCCCACTCCGGTCCCTTGGGATAGTTCGTGATGACGGAAGAAGCGAGGTCGGGCACACCCTTCTTCAGCACGTACTGCCCATTGGTATAGTCGAAGTCGTCGAGTGTGTAGACACCAGCGCTGGTATAGCCACGAATCAACCCTAAAGGTTCACCTTCACGAATCAGGTAGTCATTACCAGGCATCAAAGCACTTGAACCCCAGTTCGAACCATACTGGATGTCGCGGCCGTCAGCCAGTTCGTCCACCTTGTTCTTATTATAGTTATAAGTCAGGTTCAGGTTCAGGTTCAGGTCCTTCGAGCGGATAATGGCAGCATTCAGAGCCAGTTCAATACCTTTGTTCGAAGTCTTACCGATGTTCTGATACTGATAGGAATAACCGGACGAGGAGTCAATCTCTGTACGCATCAGCAGGTCTTTGGTCGTATTCCAATAGAAGTCCAACGTACCATTGATGCGGTTCATAAAGCCAAAGTCGATACCGATGTTACGGGAAATATTGGTCTCCCACTTCAGGTCAGGATTCTCTTTCAGACCAGTAGGCGCAAATGTCTTGACACTCTGGCCGTTGATAACGGCAGTAGAAGATGCCCAAGTCTCATGCCACAGGCTTGACGAGATATTGTCGTTACCTGATGAACCATAAGAGACACGCAGCTTCAGGTTGTCGAGCCACTTATTGGCAGGGGCCATGAACGGCTCATCGCTGATACGCCAGGCTGCTGCGGCGGCAGGGAAGTAACCCCAGCGGTTGTTGGGACCGAACTTCGAGCTGCCATCGGCACGCAGCGTTGCAGTCAGCAGATAACGGCCTTTCCATCCGTAGTTGATACGGCCGAACCATGAAGAGGTCGTCTCGGGCGTGTTGTACCTGTTCTCATACTTGTTCTCTGCAGGATAGGTCTCTGCGTCGCCATTGTGCATCAGACCGAAGACGCGGTCCATGTCCCAGGCAGCATCCATAGGATAACCGCCGCCATACAGTGTCGACGACTCGCTCTTGCCGTACAGTTCCTCATTACCCAGCAGGAACGACAGGCTGTGATCCTCGCCAAGTCCCTGAACCTGATAGTTGATGGTCGACACTGAACGCCAGTTGCTGCCCTCGCCGCGTGACAGCTGAGCATATTTATGCCCCTTGACGAAGTTGTTTGTGATGTTGTTCGAAGGAATAGAACCGTCGTCATAGCGCTTCGTGCGTGACCAGTTGCGACCTACCCCCAACTCCGTACGCATGGTCAGACCCTTGATGGGCTCCCATGACAGGGCAAAGTTGGCGCGCAGACGGTCGCGAAGGAAACCGTTGTAGACAGCCTCGTTAATCTTGTCAGGAGTAGCAGCCTGGTTAACCCAAGCTTCACCCAGACCGAGCAGTGTGATATCGTCAGTTCCAAGAGGGTTGTCGATAGGACGTATTTCGAATGCTGACGACAGGATAGAACCACGGGAGCTGTTGCGGGGCTCCATGCCTTCAACCTCCATTTGGGCATAACGGGCATCCAAATCGAAGTACAGACGCTTAGCCAGTTCCTGACGGAACTTGAAGTTCAGGGCCAGACGCTTGAAACTCGAGTTGGCTTTGATGCCCTCGTCGTCTACATAGTTTGCCGAGAAGGTGAACTTCGTCTTGTCGTTACCCCCCTGGACGGCCAGGTTGTGGTTCCAACCAGTGGCCGTCTGCAACAAATCGTCAGTATAGTCGTGAGTACCAACATCAGCATATTCAGCATAGTGGTTACCATTGGCAGCGCCCAAACCGAAGTATTTGGCCGCGCCCTCATGGTTTATCTGCAAAGCTGTGGCATACGACCATACATTCTTAACATAATCCTGAGCACTCAGCACGTCGAACTTCTTGGCAGCCCACTTCGTCTGGAAGTATCCTTCGTAACTGACACTCAGTCTGCTGGCTTCCGCAGCCTTGGTGGTGACCAGGATAACACCATTACCACCACGTGCACCATAGATAGCTGTTGAGGCTGCGTCCTTCAGAACGTCGATTGACACAATCTGGTCAGCAGGAATGTCGCTCAGGTCGCTGACAGGAACACCGTCGACAACATACAGAGGTTCGTTCGACTGCGAGATAGAACCACCACCACGTACCTTAATAGATATTGTGGCACCTGGACGTCCGTCCTGACTGATAACGTTAACACCGGCTAGTTTGCCTTGCAGAGCCTCAGCAACATTTGATACGGGGTTGGCTTTCAGAGCGTCGGCACCGACTGATGCCACTGCACCTGTCAGGTCGCGCTTCTTCACCGTACCGTAACCAATGACAACCACATCTTCCAACGTTGTGTTGTCTTCTTCAAGGGTAATGTTAAGGTTACTGCCAGCCTTGACCGACTGGGGCTTGTAGCCTACATACGAGAGTTTAAGGGTGGTACCCGCTGGAGCATCGAGATGGAACTTTCCATCGATGTCGGTTACTGTACCCTGACCGTTACCATAGGTAACACTGACGCCAATCAGTGGTTCGCCGGTCTTGTCCTTGACCGTACCAGAGACTGACTTCTGGGCGAAGCCCGTTAGCCAAAGCATGCAAAGCAGCAAGGCTAAGAGAAATCTTCTTTTTTGCATTGTTA
>JAFVHO010000035.1 GCA_017474485.1 Prevotella sp. | reverse complement strand
TATATGAAGTCCGTACACCTCTTCGACTATTTCAAGGCCAGCGATAAGCGGGTTGATTTCCTGTCCAAACTCAATGAACACAAGATGGGATGCGTCGTCTATAACGACCACATGAACATGAAAGATACAGCCAAGCGCAGGGACTGGTCTGCATGCTACCGTTTATTTGTCAATCAGATCTGTCCTCCCCTCCGCTACTATGTGAAGCTTGAAGAGATATAAAACAGGGATTTAAGAAAGTCTTCCTTTATATCAACAAATAGACGATGACGCAACAGATGGCAGCGACAGGGAATAGTCCCAAGCGGAACCATGCTGCAACGATGCCTGCCAACAGCGCAATTATTCCTGGCAATGGAGTCGGCGTAGCCAGAATCATATCTGGGAAGGTCATCACGGCCAACGTGACGTAAGGCACATAATACAGGAAGCTGCGCACAAAGCGGTTGTGTAACTCCCCTTTGATCAGTACCATTGGTGTCACGCGGATCAGGTTGGTGATGACAATAGCCAGGAGGATATATATGAGAATACTATGCTGTTCCATCGTCTTCTGTTTTTATAGGTTTTAACCATGCAGCGACAGATGAAATGACAATCGTCAGCACCACCGTTCGCATACCACTGCTCCACTCGCCGATAACAGGAGCCACAGCACACAAGCCGCTTAACACGAAACTGGCTATCAGCGCATAGAGCACGTTCCGGTCTTTATGGGCAGGTGGGATAATAATTGCTAGAAACATGCCGTAGAGCGACATACTTAGGGCTGTTACCATCGGCTGTGGCAACAGACTGCCAGCCATGATGCCCACAGCACACCCCGATGCCCAGAATAACGTAGATATCAGGGCTGCCGAGTAAGTATAAGCTGGAGGCGTATAGCCCGGATGGGCCACAGAGATGCCAAACACCTCGTCAGTCACGCAGCAGGCCATCAGTATGCGGTGGAACCATGATGTACCTGGGGCTATCTTCTGTGACAGTGCCGCACTCATCAGCATATAGCGTAGGTTGGCCACCAAGCACATGGCTATCACCTCTACGTATGCTGCCTGTACCGCTACCAGCGTGTATGTGCCATATTCGCCAGCCGAAGCACGGGTAAAGAAACTGCTCAGGAATCCCAAGGGTGCTGTCAGTCCTGCCCTCGCAGCAATGATGCCAAGCGAGAACGTCACGGCAAAATAGCCCATCGCAATGGGTATGCCGTCACGCAAGCCGTGGATGATATGTTGTCTATTGCCTGCCATTCAGTATCTTTTTCACGCTCCAACTTCGCATTGTCTTCCCGTTATAAGTAAACTCCCGCTCATCGAACACCTCGAAACCACACCTTTTATAATATGCGATGTTTTTATCAGAGTTTGTGAATAGCACAAGCTCCTTGCCGCCATGTGTCCGGATGAAATCCTCCATGTAGCCAATAAACTGCGTTCCTATGCCAATGCCTTGTGCTGACGGGTCAACGGTTATTGAACTGAGATACCAGATTCCTGTTCCTGTAGCCTGATATTCGTGACAGGGTCTGCCTGCTGCTGCATCCATTGCCAGCCAGTCATCCAGCCGCCGTCTGTTAACTCCAATATACACCAGAGGCCAGCCATGTATCAGATACTGAAAGTCTGACGGCTTTTTGTAATCTGGCGCATTGACCTGGGCCACAGCCACAAGTTCACCATTTCTCTTAGCCACCAGATAGTGTGTCTTCTTGAAGTTTGTCAGGAATTCCCGATAGACGACACCTCTTAGTACCTTTCTTCTTTCTTCCAAGTCGGGGAAGTAGTTCGTAAAGTACTCATAGTCCTCGAAAGCCCTGCCCACCAGTCGGACAGCAGCCCTCAGTTCATTTCGTTTCAGTATGTTGAAATCAACAGTCATTGTTTTAACTGTTCATATTATTCCTCTATCAACTCAAAATGCTGGAAGTCCTTGCACGATGTCCAGTCACCGCCCCACTCGAAGCCGGCATCAGTGAAGAGACGGAAGCAGAGGTCGTCGTGGGTGATCTTATAGGGGAAGTCCCATGTGCGGTCGCAGTAGGCCTCGGCAGTGGCGGGCTGAATGAAGCGGGTGCCATCGGTACGATCCTTGTAATAGGGGTTATAGAGTGTGTTGATATCAACGGCCAGGCCACGGGCATGCTTCGAGAGCTTGATTGTACCAGCGATGGCACGATAACAGAAGCACGACGAGTTGTTGTCACGCATCTGTGTTTCGTCGTCGGCATCATACACGTCGGGTAGGAGCATCCGCTGGATGGGATACTTCGCATCGAACAGTTGGCGCAGGATGGCGGCCACACGATCGGCAATCTGCACGTTGACTATCATTTCGCCTACATGCATCTGATTGTCGTAGTCCCAGTGTAGGGCGCGTATATGTCGCAGGTCGTCACGCCCAATGTAGGGGTTCTCTTTGTAGGTCTTGCCCTGCATGCGTGCCCACACACCATCAGGGATGGGTTCGGCAGCAAAACATTTATCTATTCCACCGAAAGCTTTCACTGCTTCGGCAGTCACCGTCCGTCCTGCCTGCCAGTTGTCCAAAGCCGAAGTATCAGGTTTGACGGCATTATCACTATTGCTACATGACGGCATTATCACAAGACCGCAAGTGACTACAAAGATGGCGGCCAGCATCCAAAGTTTTTTCTGTTTCATTTCACATTGAGTATTTCATCGAACATAAGT
>JAFVHO010000215.1 GCA_017474485.1 Prevotella sp. | reverse complement strand
TTCTTGATGAGCGCACGATACCTATCGACAATTTGCGCATCTGGACCGACAATGCCTCGGTGAGCAATGTGCCGTTCGACGAGCCCGCCCGCTTCAAGATTTATATGGCCAACGAGACGCTCTATCCTGACCGGGCAACAGTATACTTCACCTACTTCCTTGACACAAAGACGAATCCGAAGGGTGCCAAGGTGAGCATTGACGGTGCCATACTGACCGAAAGCGGCTATCAAATCACTATTCCTGCCGGACAGACTATCACCAAGGAGGTGGAAATCATGGCTGGTGACGACTTCGACTATGAAAATATCGGCATTTCACTCTATGACCCCAACGACCTGAAGCGCATCAGCACACAGAAGCTGTCTGCTCACTTCGTGCCGTCGGCAGGTAAGGTGAACATCTCGCTGCCTGGCGACAAGTGGGTGGTGAACACCGAATCGGAATACGATGCTGACCGTCAGGACTACTTCCTGCCTGTGCAGATTGACGGCTTCAACGTGAATTTCCGAAACTTCGACCACATCGAGCTGCAATACAAGCTGACCACGCAGGGTGACAAGAACTGGGTGAACGTCTGCTCGTACTATAACGACAAAAAGCTGTTGGCACAGGCCAGCGGCGTACGCGACACTATTGCCAACGACGGTATCATACGTGCCATCTTCTATGGTGAGGGCACGCCTATCGAACAGCAGTACGACCTGCGTGCAGTGGTCTACTGCCGTTATGGAAACGGTTATCTGACCAGTTCGTCGAACATCCTGACAGGTATTAAGGACACGCGTCGTCCGCAACTGTTCGGCAATCCGAAACCTAACGACGGTGTGCTGGGCATTGGCGACGACATCGTGCTGCGATTCTCAGAGGCCATAGCAGGCAACTACCTGCGCGACATCAACAACTTCCAGGTGCTGGGTCAGACTAACAACTGCAACATTGCGCTGTCCACCAACCTGCGTTTCAACGGCAACGGTGAAGCCACGTCGGAAGGCTGGCGTAACCTGAGCAACAAGTCATTTACGGTAGACATGATGCTGGATCCTGATTACACAGGAAAGACTATGACAGTGTTCAGTCACGGTAGTGCCCAAAGCTCGCTGGAACTTGGCTTGACAGCTGACCGCAAGTTGACGGCAGCCTTCAGTGATACGGTATACGTCTCGAATGATACCGTCTCGTTCAACAAGTCGATGCATCAGGTACAATATATGTTCGATGTCGACATAGAGGAGAACACGACGACGGTGAGCTTCTTCGACGGCAGTAAGAACATCGGTACGTTTACCTATCCAAGGACGTATGCCGGTTCTGGCAACCTGACTTTAGGCGCTAACAAGAACAATAATATTCCGAACAGTTCCAACTACAAAGGCAGCATGCTGGAGTTCCGCCTCTGGAACCGTGCGCTGACACCCAGCGAGATGTCTAACTATTCACAGAAGGTGCTGACGGGTTACGAACTGGGCTTGCTTGACAACTATCCGCTGAGCGAGGGACAGGGTAACTTCTCGTACAACCGCGTGAGCAGCGGTAGCGACCTACAGGTCAGCAAACAGGCCTGGAAGGGTCCTGACGGCATCGGTATGGTGCTGGATGGCAAGGAAGGATTCAGCATCAATTCCCAGAAGTTTGCCCGTGAGGCTTATCAGGACTACACCATGATGTTCTGGTTCCGTACCACCGACAAGGAAGGAACGCTGTTGTCAAACGGTGAGGCCGACGCGGAGCCGGACTACATAAACCACTTCAACTTTGGCGTACGCGATGGAATGCTCAACGTGCATTTGGGCGGACGTGAGATCACGACGAATGCCAAAGTCAACGACGGCCAGTGGCACCACACCGCCATCACCGTCAGCCGTTCTCGCAATGTGGGTAATCTCTACGTCGACGATCAGATCAAGAACTCATTCCCCGTGGAGTCAATAGGTGGTATCGGACTGAATATCCATGCCGGTGTGACCTACGTGGATGCCGATACGAAGACACGTCCCATCTCTGGTCATATCGACGAGATTGCCATGTACGAAATGGTGCTGCCTGAGAATATGATCAAGAATTTTGCCAACGTAACTCCTTCAGGCGAGGAACTGGGTATGATGGCTTATCTGAACTTCTCGCATAACGTGATTCGGTCGGACAACAGCCAGCAGCTCACCCCAACAGGTATCAGCATGAAGCGCTATCTGGATTCTGTCACTGGTAAACAGACCGCACAGCGTGACACCCTCGTGGCTCAGGATGTAATAGACCGTCTGGCCGACAAGATCAGCTATGCACCGATGCGCGACATGAGCAGCATAGAGAATATTCCGTTCAGCTTCGTGGCTGACGGCAAAGATCTGCTCATCAGTCTCGATTTGCCCGACAACAAGATAGAGAAGACAAACGTCATGGTGACGGTGAAGGATGTGGCCGACCTGAACGGCAACCTGATGGCTTCGCCCGTCAACATGAACCTCTACGTCTATCGTAATCCGCTACGCTGGAAGGAGAAGCGAATCAGCATGGACGTGGACTACGAAAAGGAACACACCTTCAAGGCAACGATTACGAACCAGAGCGGACAGACTCGCCGATACTCGTTGGAAGGCCTGCCCGTATGGGTGAAAGCATCGCAGACCGACGGTGTGATTAACTCACTTGACGAAGAGACCATCACGTTCACCATTTCACCTTATATTAATAAGGGCGACTACGACGAGGTGATCTGTCTGGTAGGTGAAAACGGCATGAGCGAACCGCTGCCTCTTAATATATCGGTACGTGGCGAGAAGCCTGACTGGGCCGTGAACGACACCACCAAGCGGAAGAACATTACAATGCACCTCATTGCACGTGTCGAGGTGGATGGCAATGTGGCTCACGATCCGAACGACCTGATTGCAGTGTATGGTCCGAACCACAAACTGCTGGGTCTTGGCTCTATCGACGTGGACAACAGCAATAATGCCAACGAGGCGCTGGCCTATATCACGGTCTACAACGACACTCGTGACGAAACACCGCTGCGTTTCCAGTTCTTCGACGCTTCTACAGGACGTATCTATGTGGTGAATCCCGTACTAGACTTCATAAATTTCAAGGCCGAAGAGATTATAGGCAGCACGACGGATCCCGTCTTACTGAAGGATGTACTCAACACTGAGGTTCAGGAAATCAAGCTGAAGCAAGGCTGGAACTGGGTATCGTTCTATGTGAAGCCAAAGAAGGATACGGTCAACGAGCTGTTGAACAATGCCACCAACTGGATTGCCGGCGACGCTCTGGAGATTATCGACAGAGACGGCAAGCCACAGCTGATAACCTATACGATGACGGAAAATGGTGGCATGTGGGACAATGGTGACATGCAGTTGCAGATTAACCCGCGCCAGATGTACCGATTCTTTACGCACTACTCGAACACGGCATACATGGCCGGCGAACCGGTATTCGACACCATCACGGTACGGGGCGGATGGAACCGCATCGGCTACATCTCTCCACTGAACCTGCCGTTAGGAACGGCAATGGCCGATTATACAGACCAGGGTGCTGAGGGTGACATCATCAAGTCGCAAAGCGAATTTGCCGTATTGACCAAGGATGCCTCGAATGTTCCTACATGGAAGGGAACACTGAAGTATCTGCGCTCCGGCGAAGGCTATATGCTGAACCATCTGGGCACCAACCGCATCCAGTTCAGCTATCCGACATACACCAGCAGTTCACGCTACTCAACGCTCACACATCAGGCACCACTGTTCGACAACAATACTGGCAGTTCGATGAACATGATAGCCACAGTCGATGGTGTAGAACTCAGCGAAGGCGACCAGCTGGTGGCCTATATGGGTGCTGAAAAGGTTGGCGTGGCCGAGGCCGACGAGGATGGACACTTCTTCCTGAGTGTGTCTCATGGCTCAATCGGTCAGGTGACCTTCGCCGTAGAGCGTGAGGGTAACATCGTAGCCGTAGCACCGACCTCCATGGCATACGTTGCTGATGCTGTCATGGGTACCATTGGCGAACCTACAGTTATCAATTTCATTGCTACAGACGAGATGAAGGGCAGTGGCTGGTATAACGTACAGGGTATCAAACTGAACCGTCGTCCGACACAGTCTGGTGTCTACATCTACAATGGCAAGCCTGTAGTTGTCAAATAATTAGTAATTAGTGAAGTGTTACAAGATATGAAAAAGAATAGAATTTCACAAGTGATAGCAGGCGTGGCCGTTATGGCCGCCCTGCTCTTGACGGCAGCTTGTAGTAGTGACGGCTCCACTTCGACAACGCCGGAACCGAAGCCTGACACACCCGAGGAAGACCCCATGGAACAGCGCGTCAAGGAGTGTCTGGAACCAGGAAACGAAGCACGTCCCTCATGGACGGTAGACAACAGCCTCTACGACCAGTACGAACAGACCATGGCCGTGAAAGTGGTGCCTCAGGAATTCCTGCACGACTACATCAGCGACGATGACCTGTGTTGTGCCACGATAGGCGGCCAAATACGTGCCGTGGCTAATGCCGGAAAGACCAATGGCCAATACTACTTTGCACTGGTCGTGGCTGGCAACGGTAGCGAGGGCAAGGTTACCATAAACTACTATTGCAATAAGCTGAAACGCATCTATACCGCTAAGGACTGGGTGGATTTCAATGACATATTGACACCGTCCAACATGGGCGACCCCTTTGAAGTCGTATTCTATGAGGACATTGATATATGGCAAAAGAGTAAAGAAAGTAATTAATATATTATGAACAAGACAATATTTAAAATGATGGGCGGCCTGACACTGGTCATGGCGCTGACGGCCTGTTCGCACGACATGCCGGAATATAAGCCCTACGATGTGACGGATGCCGAACGTGTAGCGTATGCCGAGAAGGTGTTAGGCGATATACACATCGACGCCAATCAGGACTGGGTACTCACAAAGAATTTAAAAGTCGTGGTAAAAGCTGACGCTCCCCTGAAAGACATTAGCAAAGTCCAGATACTGAACGGCAACCCCTTCCTGCAGTCAGCCACCGTGTTGGCAGAGAGTGCTATCAAGAACGGAGCAACCCAAGAAATCAACTTCCGTGCATCGCAGGCCGACCGACTGCTCTATGCTTCGTGCAGCAACAGTCAGGGTCAAGTGGCATCGATAGCCTTCACGGCAGGTGCCGACAGTGCTTACTTCAAGCGATCCTATCGTCCAACCATCACGCGTGGCATGGCTGACGATGCCGAGACACTCGACCATCCCAAGTATGTGACGTGGAACCGGCCTGACTTTCCCGACCTTCAGCAGGAGGCTCACCTCTTCCTGCCAGCAGGTCAAAACAACCGTCAGCAGGTGGAAAATCTGAACAACCACTCGTTGGAAACTGACGAATTTGGCAGCGTCATCACCTTGATCTATCTGGACGGCCATCAGGACAACCAGAAGACACGCATTGGATACAGCATCTATCCCAAGGACGATCCTACCGATGTGCAGACCTACATTATCGACGACAACTTTGACCCTGCAGACTTTGTACTGAAAGACGAGACGAAAAAGCCCACCAACTATTCATGGCAGGGTGTGTGTCTGGGCTATCAGTTGCGCAACGGCGATATTTCCTATGAGATACCTTACGACATGCACATCGACTTCTTCGTCGTACGTGACGGTCAGGACCTGAGCGACGATTTGACACGTTGTACCGTCTATTCCGTCAACGGACATGTCTATCTGTCGTGTGAAGACGGTACTGACGATACCTTTACCGACAAGATGTTCTACGTCTGGGGCGATGTCATCAACGTGCCTGAGGCCCCTGTGGACGTAAAACCCGTTGAGCCACAGATATGGACATACGCCTGGGAGGACAAGGATTTTGGCGACTACGACATGAACGACTGCGTGATAGAGGTGCAGGAGAATGCCGAGGATAAGAACAAACTCGACAT
>JAFVHO010000214.1 GCA_017474485.1 Prevotella sp. | reverse complement strand
TTTCTCTGCTGTCACATCATCCTGAAACAAGATAACGGACCCACGTTTGAAGTCTGAGGATGTAGCAATCGATGGGGAATCCTCACCAACAGCATCATCAGCTGCTTCGCGCTGAGGTCTGGCACTCCGTTCTTTCTTCTTGCCATCAAGCACACCATCCATGGCTTCGTCGGTTTCGCGCTCAACCTTGTTCTCAATCTTGTCTTGAACGCGCTCAATAGCTTTATCCTTCAACTTTTTCAGAAATCCTTGAGCATCAGCAGTAGCTGCAAAAACAACTATTGCCACAATCATTAAAAATAGTTTCTTCATAATCTTATTATTCTTAGTTAGTCATTTAATTCAGTTATTATGGGGCAAAGATACGAAAGATATTTGAAACTAACAAATTTTTAGGCACATTTTCTTTGCCTAACAATTAGAGTGACTGCTGTCAAAACATGATGTTATGAATATTGCCAGACTGGTAAGGAAAACTCTTGAACAGAAGTTGCTTTGAGTTAAATTAATTAAAAATAACAGTGCAAATGATACAGGTATAAAGAAAATACCTTACTTTTGCAACGATTATTCACTTAAATTAAAAGGCAATGATGAAAAAGATGATAGTTATGGCGCTTATGATGGTTGGTGGTTTCACCACTACTTTTGCACAGTCGTCAACAAGTGAATTGAAACCTGCTGAAATTAAATTCGACAAAGTTTCACACAATTTCGGAACCTTCTCAGAGAAGGATTCTAAGGTTACTTGTAGCTTCAGCTTCACTAACGTGGGCGAGCAGGATTTGGTTATCAATCAGGCTATTGCCACTTGTGGCTGCACAGTACCCACATACACCAAGACACCCGTCAAACCCGGTGAGAAAGGTGAAATTAAGGTCACCTACAATGGTGCAGGCAAGTTTCCTGGTCACTTCAAAAAATCTATTACCGTTCGTACGAATGGAGCTGTCGAAATGACTCGCCTCTACATTGAGGGCGACATGACAGAAGCGAAGTGATGTATAAAGTAAAATAAAAAGCACTGCCTCTAAGCAGTGCTTTTTTTATGTTAGAATGTATAACTGATACCTAACGAACTATATTCCTGGAACTGGAAGTAGCCCAGTTCATCATCATACACGTTTGAATCGTCGTAACGAGGATAGAGAAACAAGTTAGCTGAGATATACTTTGAAATCTGCAACTGGAACTGGTTTTCCCACTCGACCAAAGCACTATGGTAGGATGTATTCGCATATAAGCGCGTCTTCCATGTTACCTGATCCGTCAACTTCCATTGCAGATTGGCTGTAAACTGTGAACCGAAATCCTCTAAGGTATGGTGGTCGCCACTGATACCATTACGGGAAGTCAGTGCCTTTCTACCTACATAAGTAAAGTTGAACGAGAGAGGCAGGAAATTAAGGCTACCCGTTAACTTCTTGTTCAGAGCCTCGACCTTATACTCCATACCGATACCGACATTCAACTTAAACGGTGAGAAGAAGTCAGAATACACGAAATCATCATTAGCCTTATAGCCACGGGCGAACTGCGTATAGGCCAACAATTGCAGCGTATAATACCAACGTTTGTGGGCCTGAAGACCTAACTTACTCGTAAAACGCAAGAGGTCGTTGTTGGTCTTGAACTTATGCACTGTATCCGTACGAGAAGTCTGGAAACCCAACTTCATCTCAAGTTTGTTGTCGAAAGTGATACGGTCCTTATCATTATAATTCAAATCCAGCGTCAGTGCCCCAACTGCCGAGTAGTTGCTTTCACCACCCTTGTACCAGTTGCCTGACACATAGTTCTGGAGGAACTGCAAATAACCGTCAGCCTTGAATTTCCAGAAATTTGGCTTAACAACAACTAATCCTATTGGTACAACCTCAGGCTCCTCAGGCACAGGTTCAGCCTTCTCTGTCAGGTCGACTTGCTGGGTCAGTTCCTGATAGACATCTTCACGCAAGGAACCTGCCTCACGCAAACGGCTCTCGTTGTTCTTCACCAAATCTGGACGACGCAGATAGAGCGACATCATGGCCTCGTCAACAGCATCCGTCACCTCATCACCTGAATTTGGAGTCAGCGAGAGCCACTTATTGGCACCAGAATGATAGAAAGTGGTAGGGACAAACAAGCGGAAATAACGACCATCCGTCACCTCAGCACGCAACGAGGCGTTGACGCGCTGTATAGAATCGAGCTGCTGGCGCAGCACCGACAGTGAATCGATATACTCCTTGACAACCTGAGGTGTATCGACTTTCTCTGGTTCCACGATTTCCAACTTAGGCTGTTGCTGAGCCTTTTTCTTGCTCTTGCGCTGCGCCGATGCGTCAACCGTCACCAGCAACGCTGCTATCAGTATAAAACAGTACTTGTACTTCATAATCGGGTGCAAAGATAACAAAAAAAGTGAAAAGTGAAGAGTGAAAAGTGAAAAATTTGCTTCTGCAACTATAATTTCTCATCTCTCATTTCTCATTTTTCATTTATATTTTGTACCTTTGCACCTTAAAAGTGTAAAATATAAAGAAAGCAATGAATAAAGACACCATTATTGGCTTCGTCCTGATAGCCCTTGTGCTGATAGGATTCAGCTGGTGGAACCAGCCCTCTGCCGAGCAGATAGAAGCCGCTAAGAAACAAGATTCTATTGAAGTTGTCAAGAAAGAACAGGCCGAGAAGGCCCAAAAGGAGGCCGCTGCTCTTGCGGCAAAGAAACAAGACACAATGGTCGACAGTTCCGCTGTCGACACAACCGCCCTCTTCCGTTCAGCCCTGACTGGCACATCACAGCAGGTTGTACTGAAGAACGACAAGTTGCAGCTAACACTCGACACAAAGGGTGGTGTCATCCGCAAAGCTGTTATTAAGAATTTCAAAAGCATTGACGGTTCGAACGATGTAACACTCTTTGACACAGAAGACCAGAACCTCAACTTCATGTTGGCTGGCAAACAGGAGAACATCGTGACTGCCGACCTGTACTTCACGCCTTCAGAACAGACAGACTCAACCGTTACCATGAAGGCTCAGGCGCAGAATGGTGGTGAGATTGCCCTAAAATACCGTTTGGGTAAGGACTATCTGCTGAGTCTTTCACTCGAAACAAAAGGACTGGCAAACGTCTTCCCGCCATCTTACAAGGAGATGGAGATTGAGTGGACCGACCACTGCCGTCAGCAGGAAAAAGGCTACTCATTCGAGAATCGTTATACCTCTATCTATTATAAGGAGGTTAGCGGTGGTACCGACAAGCTCTCAGAAAGTGGCGACAATCAGGAAAAGACTGAGGAGCCCACAGACTGGGTAGCTTTCCGTAACCAGTTCTTCAGTGTTGCACTCATTGCAAAGGATAACTTTGCCACAGGTGCAGAGCTTTCCAACACGATGGATGAAAAAGGTTCTGGCTATTTGAAGTATTTTGATGCTAAACTGAAGACAGCTTTCGACCCAACGGGTAAGACCGCTTCTGAATTCGAGATGTATATTGGTCCCAACGACTTCCGCCTAATTAAGGATGTTGAAGAGCAGAGCGCCTTTGGCAAGGACCTCGATCTGGAGCAGTTAGTAGATCTTGGCTGGTGGCTGCTGCGCTGGATCAACCGCTGGTTTACGCTTTATGTCTTTGACTGGCTGACTGGCTTCGGCTTCAACATGGGTATCGTACTCATTCTGATTACCATTCTGCTGAAAGTCATCACCTTCCCAATGGTTAAGAAGAGCTACATGTCAAGTGCTAAGATGCGCGTGCTGAAACCTAAGTTCGAAGAGGCTACCAAGCAGTACGACAAGCCTGAGGACCAGATGAAGAAACAGCAGGAGATGATGTCGTTGTATTCGAAGTATGGCGTCAGTCCACTGTCTGGCTGTCTGCCCATGCTCATCCAGGCGCCTATCTGGTTGGCCATGTTCTTCTTCGTGCCTAACGCCATCCAGTTGCGTGGCGAGTCGTTCCTATGGATGGACGATCTCTCGACCTACGATCCTATCGTGGAATGGGGCACCAACATTTGGGGTATTGGCGACCACCTATCACTGACCTGTATTCTGTTCTGTGTTGCACAGCTTATCTATACCTGGATATCCATGCGTCAGCAGAAAGACCAGATGGTTGGTCAGCAGGCTGAGCAGATGAAGATGATGCAGTGGATGATGTACATCATGCCATTGATGTTCTTCTTCATCTTCAATGACTACTCCAGCGGTCTGAACTTCTACTACTTCATCTCGCTCTTCATGTCAGCAGCCATCATGTGGACGCTGCGCAAGACGACCAACGACGAGAAGCTGCTGGCTATTCTTGAAGCCAACTATCAGGCTAACAAGAACAACCCCAAGAAGACATCAGGTCTGGCTGCCCGTTTAGAGGCTATGCAGAAACAAGCAGACGCCATGCGCGAACAGCAACGCAACAGAAAATAAATAGACAAGCACACACATAGTATGAAGATTGGATTTGATAACGAGAAATATCTGAAGATACAGTCAGAGCATATTCGCGAGAGAATAGCACAATTCGATGGCAAGCTGTATCTGGAGTTAGGTGGCAAACTGTTTGACGACCATCACGCCTCACGCGTGCTGCCTGGCTTTAAACCCGACTCAAAGCTCAGAATGCTGGCACAGTTACGTGACCAGTTGGAGATTGTTATCGTAGTATCGGCAGAAGACATTGAAAAGAATAAGGTACGCGCTGACCTCGGCATCACCTACGATGAGGACGTGCTGCGACTGCGCGAAGAGTTTCAAGACCGTGACTTCATGGTGGGCTCGGTAGTCATCACGCATTACAACGGTCAGAAAGCTGCCGACCAGTTCCGTCATCGTCTGGAGCGTATGGGCATTAAGTCATACGTGCATTACCTTATTGACGGTTATCCGCACAATGTTGAACTGATAGCCAGCGACGAAGGCTTTGGCAAGAACGACTATGTAGAGACCTCTCGTGAACTGGTTATCGTGACAGCTCCTGGCCCTGGTTCTGGTAAGATGGCCGTCTGCCTTAGTCAACTGTATAACGAGAACAAGCGCGGTATTCGCGCCGGTTATGCCAAGTTTGAGACCTTCCCCGTATGGAACCTGCCACTGAAGCACCCTGTCAACATCGCTTACGAGGCTGCCACTGCCGACTTGAACGATGTGAACATGATTGATCCATTCCATCTGGAGGCCTACGATAAGACTGCCATCAACTACAATCGCGACATCGAGATATTCCCCGTATTAAACGCACTTTTCGAGGGCATCTATGGCGAGAATCCCTATAAGAGTCCGACGGACATGGGCGTTAACATGGTAGGCTTCTGCATATCAGACGATGAGGTGTGCTGTAATGCCAGCCGCGATGAGATTATCCGCCGTTACTATGATGCTACCAACAAAATGGCTGACGGCATTGATAATGAACGTGAGATTAACAAGATACTGATGCTCTTCAGCCAAGCCAAGATTACAACAGCCTATCGTCGTGTAACGGTAGCAGCACAGGCCAAGCAGGAACTATCAGGTCACACATCATCGGCAATGGAACTGGAGGACGGTACGATTATCACGGCCAAGAGTTCTCCCCTACTCGGCTGTTCAGCAGCACTATTACTCAATGCTACCAAACATCTGGCAGACATTGAGCACGAGGCAAAACTGATACCTCAAAGTCTGATAGAACCAGTCCAGAATACAAAGACCGAATATCTTGGTGCCCGCAATCCCCGCTTGCATACCGACGAGGTGCTGGTGGCACTTAGCGTGCTTAGCGAGAGTGACGAGCGTTGTCGCCGTGCCTTAGAGCAATTGCCTAAGTTGCGCGGTTGTCAGGTTCACTCAACCGTCATGCTCAGCGAGGTTGACCGTAAGATATTCAAGAAACTGGGATGCGGTCTGACCTGTGACCCCGTTAAGAAAAAGAAGTAAAAGGGTAAATAGTAAAAGAAAACTGAAATATGAAGAATACATTAACAAACAGTATGGTAAAAGGTTTGGTAAATTGGTTTTTACCTTTTTACCTCTTTACCTTTTTACCTTTAACAATTAATGCCCAGAACGAAGTGATTGGAAAGAGTAATATCAAGCTGAAGAGTCGTATGATGACACCCGAGGCCCTATGGGCTATGGGACGTATTGGTGGTGTTGAGGCATCGCCAAACGGTCAGAAAATAGTGTTTCAGGTGGGCTACTACTCTGTGAAACAAAACAAAGGTCATCAGGTCATCTGTGTGATGAATGCTGATGGTTCGAATCGTCAACAGTTGACTACCAGCGCTAAAAGCGAAACTGATCCCACATGGCTCGACAACGAGACCATTGCCTTTATCACTGACGGTGAAGTGTGGTGCATGAAAGCTGACGGCAGCGAACGCAAGCAGTTATCGAAGACCGATGGCAAGGTAGAGGGCTTCAAGTTCTCACCCGACCACTCGAAGGTTATCATCATCAAGAGCATCGACTTCAACGAGATTATCAAAAAGAATCCCGATGACCTGCCTAAAGCTACTGGTCGTCGTGTCACTGACTTGATGTATCGCCATTGGGACCACTACGTGGAGAGTATCCAACATCCTTTCTTGGCTGAAGTCAATTCTCAATTCTCAATTCTCAATTCTCAATTGACGGACATTCTTGAGGGCGAACCCTACGAATGCCCGATGGAACCCTTTGGCGGCATCGAACAGTTGGCATGGAGTCCTGATTCTAAGACCATTGCCTACACCTGTCGCAAAAAGAAGGGTACTGACTATGCCACTTCTACTGATTCTGATATCTATTTATATAATATAAGTACGCGCGAGACAAAGAATCTCTGCAAGCCTGAAGGCTACGTAGCTCCCAAGAGCGACCCCTCAAAGACAAAGGCCAATCAGACCGTTAACAAGAATACTGCCAACGAGAATCCTGGCTACGACCAGAACCCGCAATTCTCGCCTGACGAACAGTATATCGCCTGGCAGTCGATGGCTCGTGATGGCTATGAGGCCGACCTCAACCGTCTGTGCATCTATCACATAGCCACTGGCACCAAACGTTACCTCAACTGGAAGAGCGATGTCGAGGCTTTCTGCTGGGCATCAGGAGAAGGGAAAAGTGAAAAGAGAAAAGTGAAAAGTACCGATCCGCAGTTCTATTTCCTCAGCGTTTGGCATGGCTGTAACAACATGTATGTGGCCAGCCAAAAGGGTGAAGTCACGCAATTGACTGAGACATGGGATGACTGGACCTCAATTCAGATGGCTAACAATGGCCAACAGATTCTGGCCACCCGCCAGAGCCTCAGCACTCCCACCGACATTTACATGGTAACACCTCCCGTCAAGAAGCAGGCGACAAAGATTGCACAGATTACACAGGAGAACAAGCATATTCTCGATCAGCTGACCTTCGGCAAGATGCAGCAATATTGGGTACCTACTACCGATGGTAAGAAGGAATTGGTCTGGGTGATGTTGCCAGCTAACTATGAAGAGGGCAAGAAATACCCCACCCTGCTTTTCTGCGAGGGTGGACCTCAGTCACCCGTCTCACAGTTCTGGAGCTATCGCTGGAATTTCCAAATCATGGCTGCCAACGGCTATGTCGTTGTAGCGCCTAACCGCCATGGTCTGCCTGGATTTGGACAGGAGTGGAAAGAGCAGATTTCTGGCGACTGGACGGGTCAGTGTATGGACGACTATCTGTCGGCTATTGACTTCGCTGCTGACTCATTGCCCTTTGTCGACCGTAATAGATTAGGTGCCGTTGGTGCTTCATTTGGCGGTTTCAGTGTCTACTATCTTGCTGGTCATCATAACAAGCGCTTCAAGGCTTTCATCTCACACGACGGTGCCTTCAACCTCGAATCGATGTACACCGATACTGAGGAGGTATTCTTCTCTAACTGGGAATATGACGATGCCTATTGGAACAAGAACCGTACTGCACGTGCCAGTAAGACTTACGAAAATTCGCCCCATAAGTTTGTCGACAAATGGGATACGCCCATCCTCTGCATCCACGGTGAAAAGGACTACCGTATCGTCTACAATCAGGGCATGGGTGCTTTCAATGCTGCCCGTCTGCGCGGTATTCCTGCCGAACTGCTCATCTTCCCCGACGAGAACCACTGGGTGCTGAAGCCTCAGAACGGTATACTTTGGCAACGCACCTTCTTCGACTGGCTCGACCGCTGGCTGAAATAATCCCACACAACGGAATAACGATATAACGAAAGAAATAAAAAATGACTGAACAAATTCAAAAGACATTAAGAGATTCGGCAGCTATGCGTTGGACTGCCCTGCTGCTTTTGGCTATGGCCATGTTCTGCAGCTACATCTTCATGGACATTCTCTCACCCATCAAGGACCTGATGCAGGAGACCCGTGGTTGGGACTCTACAGCCTTCGGTACCATGCAGGGTTCTGAGGTGTTCCTCAACGTATTCGTATTCTTCCTCATCTTTGCAGGTATCATCCTCGACAAGATGGGTGTGCGTTTCACTGCCATTCTCTCTGCAGCCGTCATGCTCGTTGGTGCTGTCATCAAGTGGTATGCCGTCACTGAGAGTTTCATGGGTAGTTCGCTGGAAGTCTGGTTCACCAACAACCTGAACTACATCCCCATCTTCGACGAACTTGGCGTTTCGCCCTTCTATGCCGGCATGCCTGCTTCGGCTAAGTTTGCTGCCTGCGGCTTCATGATTTTCGGTTGTGGCTGCGAGATGGCAGGTATCACCGTCAGCCGTGGTATCGTGAAGTGGTTCAAGGGGCGTGAGATGGCTCTCGCTATGGGCTCTGAGATGGCATTGGCACGTCTGGGTGTTGCCACCTGTATGATTTTCTCGCCCTTCTTTGCCAAACTGGGCGGTGAGGTCAGCGTTAGCCGTAGCGTTGCCTTTGGTGTTGTTCTGATGTGTATCGCGCTCATGATGACCATCGTTTATTTCTTCATGGATAAGAAGCTGGATGCTCAGACTGGTGAGGCTGAAGAGAAGGACGATCCATTCAAGGTCAGCGATATCGGCAAGATTCTGAGCGATGCTGGTTTCTGGATTGTAGCCCTGCTCTGCGTGCTCTACTATTCAGCTATCTTCCCCTTCCAGAAGTATGCCGTTAACATGTTGCAATGCAACCTGTCACTGACTGAGCCTGCCAGTGATTCGTTCTGGGCCCAGCCTGATGTCACTATCGTCCAGTATATCATTATGCTCATCGTGGCTGCTACAGGTTTCGCTTCTAACTTCCAGAAAAAAAGTGCCAGCAAGTATGGCTTACTGGCTATCAGCATCATAGCACTCGTCACCTATTGCTACATGGGTTACATGCGTCAGTCGGCAGAGTCTATCTTCGCCGTATTCCCCCTGTTGGCCGTGCTTATCACGCCTATCTTGGGTTCTTACGTCGACCACAAGGGTAAAGCAGCCTCCATGCTTGTTTTGGGTTCACTGCTGCTCATTGCCTGCCACCTGACCTTCGCCTTCGTCCTGCCTCAGTTCAAGGACAGTGCTGTTGGTGGTATTGTCATTGCCTACATCACCATCCTTGTGCTTGGCTCCAGTTTCTCGTTGGTTCCTGCCTCGCTGTGGCCTTCAGTACCTAAGTTGGTCGATGCCAAGGTCATTGGTTCCGCCTATGCCCTCATCTTCTGGATTCAGAACATTGGTCTGTGGCTGTTCCCATTGCTGATTGGTAAGGTGCTCGACGCCACCAACCCCGGTGTCACCGACCCAACCCAGTTCGATTACACCGCTCCATTGGTCATGCTGGCCTGCCTAGGTGTTGCCGCCCTGCTGCTCGGCCTGCTCCTAAAAGTCGTTGACCGCAAGAAAGGTCTCGGACTTGAAGAGCCGAACATCAAGGAATAACCCCCAGGCTCACTATTGACGAGCCGATTGCAACGCCACACTCTGCACCGTTAGGTCAGAGAAATCTCATAGCTAACGAGCCGTAATCTCACACCCCACAAGATTACGGCTCGTTGTTGAAGAACCAAAAAACTAGAATATCAAGATATGGCTAACAAACCTTTAAACACAGACATTTTGGACCGTGCCATCGTGTTTGCGGTTCGTGCTCATACAGGGACTGAGCGTCGTGGCAAGGGATTTCCTTATATTGTACATCCTATGGAGGCTGTGGAAATTGTAGCTACAATGACACCTGACCAAGAATTATTGGCAGCTGCAGCGCTTCACGACACAGTGGAAGACACTGACGTTACCGTGGAGCAGATTCGTGCTGAGTTCGGCGAACGCATAGCCTCGCTGGTGGTTGCTGAGAGCGACACAATAGAGCAAGGCGTGAGCGAAGAGGACAGTTGGCATGCCCGCAAGCAAGCCGCTATCGACCGCCTGGCTAGCGCTTCACATGATGCTAAGATAGTGGCGTTAGGCGACAAACTCTCGAACATGCGAGCCATTGCCCGCGATTATGCTATGCAGGGCGATGCTCTCTGGAGCCTCTTCCACACCAAAGATCCCAAAGAGCATGAGTGGCACTATCGCGGTCTGGCTGATGCTCTCCGTGACCTTCACGATACCTTCGCATACCAGGAATTTGAAGAACTCATCAATCAAGTGTTCGGATGATGAAAGTTCTGGAAATAGTTGAAAAGCTATTTTTCTGAAGAAAAGCGGAACCTGTTACTTGCTGTTGCCTGCTTGAGTTATTACTCCAAAAGAAATTTTGAATACTCTTGGAGTATTTCCGATTTCTCCGAAAGTATTGAACACGTTGCTGAATCCCTTGTGGCTATCCCCCTCGTGTATTGTCTCGATAAGTAGTTTTTTCGCCTAATAATTTGGAACTTTCGTTTTTTTTATCTACATTTGCAGACAGAAACAAAACTATAGGATCATGAGTTACTCACAAATGGCACAGCTTGAGCTGATGAATGCTGCAGCTAATATTACCTCGCAAGACGACTTGGATGCCTTGCGAATGACGTTGTCACTCTTCTTTGCTGAACGTGCCCAGCGAGCTATCGATAAGATGTGGGATGAAGGTACTTTCGACCAGTCAAAATTGGATGAATTGCGCGGTCAACATCTGCGCACTCCGTATGATGTGCGTTAAGCTATGAGATACGTAGTTCTCGATACTAACTGCCTTATTCAGGTATTGCCTACCAAGAGTCTGTATCATAAAATATGGACTGATTTCTTGGAGGGCAAATATCGTTTATGCGTTAGTAATGAGATAATGTCAAAGTATGAAGAAATCCTGGCTATACATACTTCGCCTCAAATTGCTCATAATGTGGTAGAAGCAATAGCACATCACCCCAAAATCTGCTACCGTGAATCGTATTTCCACTTCCATCTGTTGTCTGATATAGACAAAGATATACAATTCTTTTGGAATAATATCCACCGAAGTAAAAAAAGTTCTGGAAATAGTTGATATCTGCGATTTTTGTATTTTTCTTTGCAATACCAGTCACCCTACACCCAAATCATTGGAAATGCCGATGTATAAAGGGATTGAGGCCAGTGTAGGGTGCCCTTAACCCTACACTCACCCTTACCTCACCCTACACTCAGACGTCATTACTACAAGTATGCAAAATCCCCAAAAAGAAGCTGGTAGTCAGGGAAAGCTCGCTGTTTTTCCGTAGGGAGCAAACTCTGATTCCGTAGGCTGCGAACTCCCAGTCCGTGCCCGTCGGACTGATGGTTTGCATTAATAGCATCGATGGCTAGTATTAATATCTACTGGTGTTGGCGGTGATACCATGAGTGTAGGGTCAGTGTAGGGTGAGGTAAGGGTCATGAGCACCCTACACTCCTTATGAGCCCTTTGTGCAAGGGTGTTTCAGCCTATCAGAGTGTAGGGTGTAGGGGAAATCAATAAAAAAGCTATTTTTCTGAAGAAAAGCTGAACCTATTACATGCCGATACCTGTTTGAGTTGTTACTCCGAAAGAAATTTTGAATACTCTCGGAGTATTTCCGATTCCTCCGAAAGTAATGAACAACGTTCCAGGCTCCTTTCTGGCAATCCCTCGTGCATGTTGGGCTCGAAGCGTAAATTTTCATCTAATTATTTGGAACATTCGAAATAATTGCTTATCTTTGCCAACAGTTAAACAAATGTTGAACCCTTAAAACAGAAAATGCCTATGGGCAAGGAATGATATTAATTAAGGACATATAGGATGAATATCCGCTTTTGGATTCTTGTTCTCGAAATTCGCCAAATTTCAAAGAATATTGCAAGAACAGAAGTAGGAGTTCACGCTGAAAGGCGTGGGCAATACTCGTTTAAGCAATATGGGCGTTTGGCGATGCCTCGAGAACGTAGACGAAGTTAATTGTCCACGTTTTCTTATTTAATTTATTATGGATACAAAACAACAACTTAAATTACAAGAATGGTCTAAGGAGACCGTTAATTGTTACCTTACTGAAGTAAAAAAAGTGGGGGAAAATATTGCCACCTCATTTTATAATCAATCAGACCTGTCAAGAGTGGGGGAGTGTGACCTTATGATTATAGGCATTAATCCAGGAGTAGGATGTCGATATTCGGAATGGGACGAAAAAAATAACATCACTTCTGATTTCTTGTATTATGGTAATCCTTGTTTTAAAGGAAAAAGTAATGAAGTCGTGATCTCTGAATTGTTTTGCTGGGATTTGTTTAAAAAGATGCACAAGATACTTGATAATTCTGGAAAAGGAGATGTCTTAAAATACCTGGATAGATTTGTCATATCTAATATGATATTCTTTGGAACGCTCAAAGCAAAAGATATTCCAAAGGGAATCGACAAGGAAAAGTGTGCAAAACAAACTCTAAAACTGATAGAAATACTTAAGCCCAAAGTTATTGTACTACTTGGCAAAGAAAGCAGGAGTTTGTTTAAAAATGTTGCAGGAGCACAAATGAAAGCGATTACACCAGATAATACAGTATTCTATTGCTTCTATAATGATTGTCATGTGATATCAATATATCATACTGCATATTACAGATATTACACTAATGAAAAAAGAGGAATAATTGGAAATATAATTGGAAATGCATTAGACAATCCTTCGAATAAGATAGAGAATATTTAGAAAACTTTACTCACATAGTCCTGATATTTTGTGAACATAAAGCATAAGCAAATGAAGATTAATCGCGTATTCTTTTGTACATATTTAAACGGATTAGAGACTAAAAAGCAAGACAATAATGAAACAACAATCTATCACATTATTATTCATCATATTCATGTGCTTGTTTGGAGCAAAAGCATCAGCTCACGACATTGTAGCTCAAAACACAGATGGTGTGGCCATCTATTACGTTTGGATAAATAATAACACAGAACTGGCTGTAAGTTATAAAGGTTGGTACTATGATTTATATAGTAATGAATATACAGGAAACGTTGTCATACCAGAATCCGTAGAATACAATGGTTCAACTTATAGTGTGACATCCATTGGTGCTTTCGCTTTTTATGAATGCAGCAATTTAACCTCAGTAATCATCCCCCAAAGCGTAACATCTATTGGTGATGCCGCTTTTGGTAGCTGCTGTGGTTTGACTTCCGTTACCATACCCAATAGTGTGATTTCCATTTATGAGGGTGCTTTTTCTGGTTGTAGCGGTCTTACTACTTTTACCATCCCCAATAGCATAACTTCCGTTTGCGACGGTATGTTTATGGGGTGTAGCGGTCTGACTTCCGTCACCATACCCAATAATGTAACATCTATCGGTAAAGATGCCTTTCGTGATTGCACTAGTCTAAGCTCCATCTCAATTCCCGACGGAGTGACTTCTATTTCTAATGGAACCTTTTGGGGTTGCAGCAGTTTAACTTCCCTTAACCTCCCCAATAATGTAACATTTATTGGCTCTGAGGCTTTTAAACAATGTCGTAACCTAACTTCTTTAACCATCCCTAATAGTGTCACATCCATCGGCTATAAGGCTTTTGCAGAATGTACTAGCCTGACATCCATAATAATACCTAATAATGTGACTTCTATCGGCAATTATGTTTTCCAAGGTTGTAATAATAATTTAAGAATAATATCACAAGTAAATGATGTATCAGAATTTTGTAACAATAATATAATTAGTTTGCTAAAGGATCGTATTGGAAAGCCTATTACATTAATTGATAATGAAGGAAAGGAAATAAAAAACCTAATAGTTCCAGACGAAGTTACTTCTATTGGATATTCTGCTTTCTACAATTGTACTGGTCTGACATCTCTGACAATCCCCAACAATGTTTCTTCCATCGGCGATAATGCATTTGGTGGCTGTACTGGTCTGACCTCTGTGAAATATCAATGCAGTCCTACATCAATTGGGAATAATATATTCATTGGCTGTTCAAATATAGAAGAAGTAACATTTGATAGCAATATTATAAGTTCTGTATTCAGTGGATTATTTTCTATTTCAAAAATCAATATGACAGATAAAGTTACCACTATTGGAAACGGGGCGTTTTCCGGTTGTTGTGCCCTTACATCCGTCACCATACCTAATAGCGTTTCATCAATCGGCGATAATGCATTTGCGAATTGCAGTGGCCTTACATCTATTACTATTCCCATCAGCGTTACATCCATAGGCAATTCTGCTTTCCAAGGCTGTAGAGAAGAATTAATAGTGAAGGTTCCTGTAGATAACATGTCTGATTTCTGTAATAATACAATAATTGAAATAATTAATAATCGTATTAATAGGCCTGTTATGTTAATTGATATAGAAGGCAATGTAATTAAAGAATTCATTATACCTAACGACGTTATTTCTGTTGGCGATTATGCTTTCTATAATTGCACAAGTTTGACATCTTTAACAATCCCAAACAGTGTGACATCCATTGGGAACTCTGCTTTTCGAAATTGTATCTAAACGGGTATAAACAACCATGAATATCTAATACTATCTATTTGTAAAACACTCATTTTCAATAACTTTTGATTTTTAACAGTTGATGGCTGGAATTTGGTAGTAACCGAATTTCAGTATATTTTTGCAACGTATTTCTACCGCGAGGAATTTACGGAGCCTGAAAATCGTCATTCTGCGGACTCAGTTGACATAGGGTTACGACGAAGTGCAAAGGGTGACAAAACGGA
>JAFVHO010000213.1 GCA_017474485.1 Prevotella sp. | reverse complement strand
TAAGAATTAAGAATTAAGAATTAAGAATTTTTTTGTACCTTTGCACCCGATATGGCTAATAACGAAGCAAAAACGAACGCTCAGTTCGAACAGACCATCGGTGAATGCCGTGCACTGTTTGAGAAAAAACTCCACGACTATGGAGCCTCATGGCGCATTCTGCGACCAGAGTCGCTGACCGACCAACTGTTTATCAAGGCCAAGCGTATCCGATCGCTGGAAATCAAGAAAGAGTCGCTGGTGGGTGAAGGCATCCGTCCTGAATTTATTGCCTTGATTAACTATGGTATTGTGGGACTTATCCAACTGGAGCGTGGCTTCAGCGATACCGTTGACATTACCAACGACGAAGCAATGGTGCTGTACGATCAGCATGCCCAAGAAGCGCTGGAGTTGATGAAGCGTAAAAACCACGACTACGACGAGGCGTGGCGTTCGATGCGCGTGAGTTCGTACACAGACTTCATTCTGACTAAGATAGAACGTATCAAGGAGATTGAGGACTTGCAAGGCGGCACGCTGGTGAGCGAAGGCATTGATGCTAACTATATGGACATCATCAACTATGCCGTGTTTGGTGCGATTAAGCTAAAAGAATAAAGTGAAGAAGGCGGGAGTAAACATAGCGCGACTGGTACTGGCAATCGTCCTGATACTGTCAGGATTCGTCAAAGCCGTTGACCCGCTGGGAACACAATATAAGATACACGATTATCTACAGGCCGTCGAGTTGGCACAGTATGTGCCCGACTTTGTCACGCTGGGCGCAGCGGTGTTGCTATCGGCCATAGAATTCGGACTGGGCATCTGCCTGCTGTTTGCCATCCGTCGCCGACTGGTGACACGGCTGACACTGCTACTGATGCTCGTGATGACGCCCATCACGCTGTGGCTAGCACTGACCAACCCTATCAGCGACTGCGGATGTTTTGGCGACGCTGTGGTGCTGACCAACTGGCAGACGCTGGCCAAGAATGTGGTGCTACTGGTACTGGCCTGTATCGTGAGACGCTGGCCGTTGGAGATGATGCGATTCATATCGCGGTCGAACCAGTGGATTGTCATCAACTACTCGGCACTGTTCATCGTTGCCGTATCAGGATGGTCGCTCTATGACCTGCCCTACTTCGATTTCCGCCCCTACCATGTAGGTACCGACCTCAGGACAGGATGGCTGAAGATGATGGATGGAGAAGAGTCGCCCTATGCGGATTTCTTCGTAGAACGCCTTCCGAATGTCTCAGAGAATGAGAATTCGGAACAGGTGGAAGAAAGCGAGGAGATAACGGAATCCATGCTACTGAATCAGGGCTACACGTTTCTGCTGATAGCACCCCATCTGGAACAGGCTGACGACTCGCAGTTGGACCGCATCAACGAGGTACACGAATATGCGCAGGACTACGACTACCCCTTCTACTGTCTGACAGCCAGCGGCAAGCAAGGCATACAGCAATGGAGAGACCGTACGGGCGCCGAGTACCCCTTCTGCCAGACGGATGACATCGTGCTGAAGACGATGATTCGCAGCAATCCAGGGCTGATGCTACTGAAGGATGGCAAGGTGATACGCAAGTGGAGCCACAACCGTCTGCCACGTGAAGAAACGCTGAGCAAGCAGTTGCAATTCCTGGAGATAGGAAAGATGCCTGAGGACTCCGTGCCACAAAAGATTCTGACCATCCTACTTTGGTATGTGTTGCCACTACTGCTGCTGACACTGGCTGACAGGCTCTGGATGTGGTCGAACTGGCTGAAGAAAAAAGATAAAGATAATAAAGACAAGATATTTCAACTTTTAAAACGTAAAAAGAACATGAGAAAAAAGATTGTAGCAGGCAACTGGAAGATGAACCTGAACCTGCAGGAGGGCGTAGCCCTGGCAAAAGAACTGAACGAAGCACTGGCAGCAGACAAACCCAACTGTGACGTGGTTATCTGCACACCGTTTATCCACCTCGCATCTGTCGCTCAGGTACTGGAGGGCAGCGTTATTGGTCTGGGTGCTGAGAACTGTGCCGACAAGGAGAAGGGTGCCTTCACTGGTGAAGTTAGCGCAGAGATGATTAAGTCAACTGGTGCCCAGTACGTGATTCTGGGTCACAGTGAGCGTCGCGAATATTACAAGGAGACTCCTGAGATTCTGAAGGAAAAGGTGCTGTTGGCTCAGAAGAACGGTCTGAAGGTTATCTTCTGCATCGGTGAGTCATTGGCAGAGCGTGAGGCCAACAAGCAGAACGAGGTTGTAAAGGCTGAGCTCGAAGGTAGCGTATTCAATCTGGCTGAGGAGGATTTCCGCAAAATCATCATCGCCTACGAGCCCATCTGGGCCATTGGTACTGGTAAGACCGCTACCGCTGAGCAGGCTGAAGAGATTCACGCTTACATCCGCTCTATCATTGCTGAAAAGTACGGTCAGGCAGTTGCTGACGACACCAGCATCCTGTATGGTGGCAGCTGTAAGGCCTCGAACGCTCCTGAGCTGTTTGCAAAGCCCGACATCGATGGAGGTCTGATTGGTGGCGCTTCACTGAAGTGTGCTGACTTCAAGGGCATCATCGACGCTTGGAAGAAATAAAAAGTAAAAAGGTAAAAAAGTAAAGAAGTAAAAACGTAGCATTATGACGACAATCTTAAATTATTCCATGATTAAAAAGGTTCTCATTGTATTACCTTTTTACCTTTTTACTTTTTTACCTTTATCTGCACAGACTTATACCCAGCGCATACAACAGCAAAATGGTAATGGCCAAGGTTCAGTGACCATCCATCAGGACGCTGATATCGATAAGTTGGTGAATAGTGAGGTGCTGAATAACAACACCAAACAGACAACAACAACTAACCAACCTGCCACATCACATACTGCTACGACGCCAGGGGCAAAGACTTCGACCACCAAACCTACAACGCCAAACAGTGTGACCACAGGTTACGAAGGTGAAGACGAAACAACGCCCGACCTGAGCAAAAAAGTCATGCGAGGCGGTACAAAGGTAAGCGGCTACCGCGTGCAAGCCTTTGCTGGAGGCAATTCACGAAACGACCGCATCCAGGCAGAGCGGATAGGTAACAACATCAAGTCGCACTTTGCCAACGTACCCGTGTACGTACATTTTTATTCGCCACGCTGGATATGCCGAGTTGGCAACTATCGCACTTACGAGGAAGCCCACCAGATGTTGGTACAACTGCGTAATCTGGGTTATAACCAGGCCTCCATCGTCAAGGGAAAGATTACGGTACAATATTAAGAAGTTAGAGAAGTTAAAGAAGTTAGAGAAGTTAAAGAAGTTAGAGAAGTTAAAGAAGTTAGAGAAGAATGAGTCTGGGAAACGAAACATTTAGGGAAGGACTTGAACCTTTGGCCAAGTACTACGAAGAGATTCTGAAACTGCTGGGTGAAGATCCACAGCGCGAAGGACTACTGAAGACTCCCATGCGTGTGGCCAAAGCCATGCAGACACTTACCAGAGGCTACGAGGAGGATGCCCACGAAATTCTGCGCCAGGCACTGTTCAAGGAGGACTATTCGCAGATGGTCATCGTCAAGGACATAGACTTCTTCTCACTCTGCGAACACCACATGTTACCCTTCTATGGAAAGGCACACGTGGCATACATCCCCAACGGCTATATTACAGGACTCTCAAAAATAGCCCGCGTTGTAGACATATACAGCCATCGCCTGCAAGTACAGGAACGTATGACGCTGCAAATCAAGGAGGCCATCGAACAAACCCTCCACCCCTTAGGCGTCATGGTCGTGGTAGAAGCACGCCATATGTGCATGCAGATGCGTGGCGTAGAGAAACAAAACAGCATTACCACCACCAGTGACTTCAGCGGAGCCTTCAATCAGGCCAAGACCCGTCAGGAGTTTATGAACCTCATACACAGCAAATAACAAATAATTACAAATAAGATGGAACCAACCAACAGAAGCACCTACAAGAAACAAAACATGTCAAGTGAGTTTACAAACAGTTGTTTGGGTAAACTCATCATCCTCGCAGTCATCGTCGTCATACTGTTGATTGTCGCAGTAGCGACTGTTCCCTCTGAGGAAGAAACGCGTGTACAGATGGAGGATAACATCCGCGAATGTATACAAGACAACTACGAGAAGCGCTGTGACCCAGTGGATGAAGTCTTCAATAACATACGTCGTCCCTTCACAGAAGCTGACACAACCTTTAACGATAAGGAGATTATGGAGATGTTCAACCGTAACAACCGTTTGGAAGTATATCGTCATACGCTGTACTCAACTGCACGTATTGTAAACAATATACACACAGAGGGACTGCGCGAAGGCATCGGTATATTTGGCATCGTCATTCCTTTCCTCAATTATGACGACTTCCTCATGACAGAAGGTAACGTGCGTGGCAAGAACCACGACCGCATTATGAAGGATGCAGCCGAGCCAGAAGATTTGGGCGACAATCCCATGCTGAAGCCCTACCACTACAAAGGCAATCCTGATGACTGATCACAATAATTCGCATCTTTTTCCTGACTTCGGCGATGCGTCACCCTGTTCGCGTGCGCGCGTTTTTTATCGCCGAAGTCAGGAAAAATCATGCTAAAAAGTGGCAATGATCCCATGATAGGTTGATTAGGGAACTTTGTTCAATAAAAAAACATTTTTTCCTATTTTATTTGTTTCTTTGCTCGCTTATTTGTATCTTTGTCGACAATTTGAAATAATAACTATAAATAATATTATTAAAATGAGAAAAAAGAATGGTTCAATGTGGGTATGGATGCTCGGTGCCGCAGTAGGATTGGCATCGTGCGGAGTAGACATGCCAAAAGAGACACAGTCATCGTATGAAACTATGACAGTGGAGAAATCGAGTATCGAACTCCCTTACAAGTTCAGTGCCAGAATGAAAGGCCAGAACGACGTTACTGTAACGCCACAGGTGAGTGGACAATTGGTAAAAATCTGCGTTTCTGAGGGTCAGCAGGTGAAACAGGGGCAGACGCTCTTCATCATCGACTCCCGCAACGCCCAGTTAGAATTAGAGGCTGCCGAGGCTAACCTGCAGGCAGCTCTGGCTCAAGAGAACTCAGCCAAACTGGAGTATGAATCGAACAAGAACCTGTATGAGAAGAATATCGTGAGCAGCTATATGCTGAACAACTCTGAGAACTCCTACAAGCAGGCCCAGGCAGCTGTGGCCCAGGCCCGTGCGTCGGTGAACCGTGCCAAGGTGAACCTCGGCTTCTGCACCATCACGGCTTCCGTATCCGGTATCATCGGCGAGATTCCCGTTCGTGCCGGTGACCAGGTTTCTCCTGGAATGCAGTTGACCATGTTGAGCGGCAATACAACGATGTTTGCTGAGTTCTCTGTAACAGAGGCCATTGTCGAGGCCATGGTACAGAATAGCATGAAGGCAACCGATGTTGAAAAATATATTGCCAACTTGCCCCCAGCAACGTTTATCATGAAGAATGGTACGGAGTATCCCCACAAGGGTCGTGTCATCAGTCTGACGGGTATCGTGAATGCCGCTACCGGTTCGCTGACCGCTAAGGTGTCGTTCCCCAATCCCGACGGTCATCTGTACTCCGGTATCCAGGGTACGGTGGTGATGAACTTTGCCGAGGATGGCGTGATTGTCATTCCACAAAATGCCGTGATACGCCTTCAGGACAAGTCACAGGTTTACAAGGTAAAGGCCGATAGTACCGCCACCGCCGTCGACGTGACGACAGAAGATACTGGTAACGGTAAGGACTTCATCATCACCAGCGGCTTGAATCCGGGTGACCAGATTGTGACCAATGGTGCCAACAATGTAACGGAAGGACAGAAAGTGCTTTTCCCGGAAGAACCGAAAAGTGAAAAGTAAAGAGTGAAGAATTTGTTGCCGCAACAATATGAAAAACAATATTTTCATCAATAAATACGTGATGGCATGTGCCATCTCTATCGTGATAGCGCTGGTGGGCTATCTCTCGATGAGTTCACTGCCCGTAGAGCAATATCCTGACATAGCTCCGCCTACTGTGATGGTCACTACCAGCTACTCCGGTGCTGACGAGAACACGGTGATGAAATCTGTTATCCAGCCGCTCGAAGAGGCCATCAATGGTGTGCCCGATATGACTTACATGACCTCGAAGGCATCGTCTAACGGTGATGCAGAGATTACCGTCTATTTCAAGCAGGGCACCGATCCTGACATGGCGACGGTGAACGTGCAGAACCGCGTCACCCGTACACAGGCTCTGCTGCCTGCCGACGTGAACAAGATTGGTGTGACAGTGCAGAAACGCCAGAACAACATCCTGCAAATCTTCGCCGTGAAAAGTGCCGACGGTAAGTACGACGAAGACTTTGTGTCGAACTATGTGGACATCAACGTGAAGCCGCGTCTGATGCGTATCACCGGTGTGGGTAACGTTCAGAGCATGGGTAACACCTACGCTCTGCGTATCTGGCTGAAGCCCGACGTGATGGCTCAATACGGTCTGACTCCCAACGACATCTTCGCAGCCATCGGCGGACAGAGCTTCGTGGCAGCTGTGGGTTCTCTGGGCGAGCAGTCGAAAAACTCCTATCAATACTCCATGCAGTACAAGGGAACGTTGAAGACGGTCGAGGAGTTCAACGACATCGTATTGCGCACCAGTGGTGGCGGCATGCTGCACCTGAGCGATGTGGCAGAAGTGAAGATTGGTGCCATGAGTTACAACTTCACGTCGAACATCCAGGACAAGCCAGGTGCTATGTTCATGGTGTTTGCGGCACCGGGTGCCAACGCCACTCAGGTGAATGCCAGCATCAACAAGACGTTTAAAGAGTTGAAGGCAACGATGCCTGCCGGACTGGAGTTCGTGACCCTCATGACCAGCGACGACTTTCTCTTCGCCGCCATCCACAACGTAGTCGAGACCCTTGTCATTGCCATCATTCTGGTGGTGCTCGTGGTATTCTTCTTCCTGCAGAACTTCAAGGCTACCATCATCCCCTCTATCTCGATTGTCGTGTCGCTGCTGGGCACCTTTGCCATCGTCTCACTGGCAGGCTTCTCGCTCAACATCCTGACACTGTTTGCACTCGTGCTGGCCATCGGTACGGTGGTGGACGATGCCATCGTAGTAGTAGAGGCCGTCATGGCTAAGATGGAGGGCGGCATCAGCGATGCCCGCGAGGCCACCCGTCAGGCTATGAGCGAGGTGTCTGTAGCCGTAGTCTCATGTACTTTGGTATTCATGGCCGTGTTCATCCCCGTGATGTTCATGCCGGGTACCTCAGGCACGTTCTTCACCCAGTTCGGTGTGACGATTGCCTCGTCTGTCGGTCTGTCATGCGTGTCGGCCCTGACGTTGTGTCCTGCACTTTGTGCCATCATGATGCGCGTCACTGAAGGCAAGAAAGAGGGCAAAGGCCTGACCTACTATACGAGGAAGGCCTACACCGTGAGTTATAATGCCATTTACAACAAATACTCCAAGAGCGTACAGAAGTTCATCAAGCGACCCCTCATGGCATGGAGCCTGCTGGCTCTGGCTGCCATACTGCTGGTATTCTTTATGAAAAGCCTACCTTCAGGTCTTGTGCCACAGGAAGACCAGGGCGTGTTCCTGGCTGAGTTGCAAGCACCGGAAGGTTCCACGCTGCAGCAGACCCGTGAAATGGTGAGGCAGGTGGAGACGAAAGTGAAGCAGATTCCCGAACTGGAGAGTTTTGCTGTCGCCTGCGGTTATGGTATGTTGTCTGGTGCCGGTTCTAACTACGCCACGCTGGTTGTTCGTCTGAAGAACTGGGAGGAGCGTCCGGGTATGAACCACTTGCTGACCCTTGTCATGTACCGTTTCTACTTTGACTGTCAGGAGATTAAGGATGTACGGGTACTGCCCTTCGAGATGCCGCAGATTCCGGGCTATGGTACAAGTAACAGTGTAAGCCTCGTCGTTGAAGACCCCACCGACGGCAACCTGTCGGAGTTCGCCAAGCAGACCGAGCACTTCCTGGCCAAACTATCTGAACGTCCTGAGATAGCCTCTGCCTCATCAACTTACTCGGAGCGCTTCCCGAAGTACCAGGTTGATGTCAATGCTGCTCAGTGCGACCGTGCTGGTGTGACACCTGAAGTCGTTCTCAATACCCTCGGTATCTACTGCGGTGGTGCATATGTAGGCAACTTCAACCAGTATGGTAAGGTCTATCGTATCATGGCGGCGGCCTCGCCCGAATACCGCCTCGACCCGCAGTCGTTGCATAATATCTTTGTTCAGGTAGGTAACGGCAAGATGGCGCCTATCGCCGAGTTCGTAACACTGAAGGAGATTGTTGGTCCTGCCAACATTGAGCACTTCAACCTGTTCCAGAGCATCAGCTGCTACATCAGTACTAACAGTGGCTACACAGAAGGTGATGCCCACAAGGCCATTGCCGAGGTGTTCAAAGAGACGATGCCCAGCACCGCTACCTATGAATACAGCGGTATGTCACGTGAGTTGGAGGAGGCAGCAGGCTCTAACGCCACCGCCCTCATCTACGTCATCTGTGTCATCTTGATTTACCTCATCCTGGCATCGCTCTACAACTCGTGGTTCACACCGATGGCTGTGCTCTTCAGCGTACCCTTCGGCCTGATGGGCGCTTTCGTCTTTGCCTTCTTTGGTAATATGTTGGGCCTGCCTGGCATGGATAACAATATCTACTTGCAGACGGGTGTCATCATGCTGATAGGTTTGTTGTCCAAAACGGCTATCTTGATTACGGAGTTCGCCTCTGAGCGACGTGCCCAAGGCATGACCATCGTTGAGGCTGCCTTCGAGGCTTGTAAGGAGCGTTTGCGCCCCATCCTGATGACGGTGGCCACGATGATTATCGGTATGATTCCCCTTGTGATTGAGGGTGGTGCTGGTGCCAACGGTAACCGTGCCCTCGCTTTGGGCGTCATCGGCGGTATGGGTATTGGTACTATTGCCCTGCTGTTCGTCGTTCCCGCCTTCTTTATTGTGTTCCAGAAACTGCATGAGAAGTTCCAGGGGAGCACAGTGAAAGTGAAAGAAGTTAAAGAAGTGAAAGAAGTTAAAGAAGTTAGTGAAGTTAAAGAAGTTAGTGAAGTTAAAGAAGTTATAGACTAATGAAAAGACTAAGGAATCTGATTGTCGCTGCATCCGTGAGTATGTTGCTCACGGGCTGCGGTCTATATAATAAGTATGATAATAAGGTGGAGACACCTGCTGGCGTGTTCGGTACAGACCAGGGCGCTGCCACCGGAGGTGAATCCGTCGCACAGCTGTCGTGGCGCGAGTTCTTTACCGACCCGTTGCTACAGCAACTCATCGAACAAGCGCTGGCCAGCAATACCGACCTGAATTCTGCCCGTATAGCCGTGGAGAAGAGCGAGGCTGCGCTGAAGGCCGCTAAACTTGCATACCTGCCGTCGCTCTACTTAGCACCGCAGGGCACGCTCGCCAAGTTTGACAACAACCCCTGGAGTAAGACTTACAACCTGCCGCTGCAACTTTCGATTGACGTCGATGTCTTTGGTTCCATTACCAACAAGAAGCGTGCCTCGAAGGCCGTGCTCCTGCAGGCTCAGATGTATGAAGAAGCCGTGCGAACCAATCTAATCAGTATTGTTGCCCAGCAGTACTACATGCTACAGCTGCTTGATCGCCAGTTGGATATTCTGACCATGACTGACAGCCTATGGGGTTCCTCGCTCGAAACGCAGAAGTCGCTCTTCGAGAACGGTAAGGCTTATGCCACCGCTGTCAACCAGATGGAGGCATCGTACATCAACGTCAAGACACAGATTGTCGACACGCGTCGCAGTATCCGTGCCACTGAGAACGCCCTCTGCAAACTGCTGGCCATCACGCCACAGCATATCGAGCGTAAGAAGTGGGGCACCTCGGCTCTCACCGAGAAGCCCAGGGACCCTCTTGATCAGCGCATGATCAATGCACAGTTACTGAAGATTGGCGTGCCTGCCACGATGCTTGAGCAGCGTCCTGACATCCGCATGGCCAACCACGCCATGGAGGAGGCCTTCTACAACACGCAGGCTGCCCGTTCGGCTTTCTTCCCCAGCATCACGCTGACGGGAACGGCAGGCTGGACAAACTCTGCAGGCGAGATGATTATCAATCCCGGCAAACTGCTCCTGACAGCTGTAGGCCAGTTGACACAGCCCATCTTTGCCCGTGGCAAACTGATAGCTAATCTGAAGATTAACAAACTGACCTTTGAGGACCTGCAGAACAAGTACGTCCAGACCGTCATCGATGCTGGTAACCAGGTGAACGAAGCTATGGCCGACTGTGAGAGTGCCCAAGAGAAATATGCTTACTACCGCCGTCAAGTCGAGGTGCTCTACGATGCCTATACTGGTACACACGAACTGATGGACAACGGCAAGGCCAGCTACATTGAGGTGCTCATGGCCCAGGAGGATTTGCTTCAGGCCCAACTCAGCGAGGCCGCTAATCTTTACATGGGTGCACAGGCCGTCATCTCCCTCTACATCGCCCTCGGCGGTGGCACGAAGTAAACAAAAGTCGTAAAAGCATAACAACAATAAGAGGATGTGCCTAAACACATCCTCTTCTGTTTTGATATCGGACATCTGCGCTTACTTGCACATGATGCCGCGCTTAGAGTTCTGCAGGAACGTGATGATGTTCTGAATCTCAGGACCATCGGGCACCTGATCCTGAATCTGCTTGATAACATCGAACACGCTGGTCTTACCGTGGAACAAGAGACGGTAGGCATTGGCAATGTGCTTCTGAACCTTCTTGTCGACACCAGCAAAATCCATAATTTTCGTGTTGACACCGCCATACTCCATCGGTGTGCCACCAGCAATGACGTAGGGAGGAACGTCGTGCGAGAAAGCACAGCCAGCCTGAATCAGCGACATGTCGCCAGCATGGGTGTTGGCATTCTGGATAGCGCCAGTAGAGAAGATGACGCCATTGCCGATGACGCAGTCGCCTGCAATCTTGACACCGTTGCCAAACACGCAGTTGGTACCAACGACGGTATCATGACTGATATGGGTGCCTTCGAGCAGGTAGTTGTGGTTGCCAATGACGGTAGCGCCATCGCGATAGGTACCGCGATTGATGACGACACTCTCGCGAATGACGTTGTTGTCGCCAATCTTCACGTACGACTTCTCGCCACGATAGTTGAAGTCCTGAGGCAGAGCACCGATGACAGCACCCTGATGGATCTTGTTGTTACTACCAATACGCGAGCCGTCAAGGATGCTGACGAAAGACATGATGATGCAGTTATCGCCAATCTCCACGTCGTCTTCAATATACACGAAGGGGAATATCTTACAGTTGTTGCCGATTTTCGCCTTGGGGCTTATCTCAGCTTTAGGGGATATTTCGCTTGCCATAATTATCAATTATCAATTATCAATTGTCAATTATCAATTATTTACCGCCTCCGCCAAGCGCTGTGTACAGGCTAACCACGGATTGCATCTTGTTGAAGTCGTCGGTAGCCTTCGAAAGCTGAGCCGAAAGCAGCTGTTGCTGGGCGGTCAGCACCTCGAGATAGCTCGAGCCACTGCTCTGATACAGGGCTTTGGTGTCCTCGACGTTCTTGGTCAGCACCTCGATACGCTCGGTCTCAATCTTGCCGTTAGCATCGTAGCTGTTGTAGTTGACGAGGGCATTCGACACCTCGTTACCAGCCTTCAAGATAGCATTCTGCCAGTTGTTGAAAGCCTGTTCGTACTGCAGTTGGCTGACCTTCAGATTAGCTGTCAG
>JAFVHO010000212.1 GCA_017474485.1 Prevotella sp. | reverse complement strand
TGGAGAAGGCTAAGGGAGGACTATGTCTGGATCCCTTTACGGAGCATATCCCAAAAAGTTACCAGTTCGCTTTAAGCTTCCTTCACACTTGGAACTACTCAGATTCCAGCGTGCAAAGGTAAAAGACAGGCACGCTGTTACATCGCACCAAAGTATTGAAGAAATGAATCTTTTCTTTAAAAGTGTATTTATTATGAGACATATTTTAGCATCGTTATTCCTGTTGCTATCATCGTCAACGACGGTAATGGCTCAGAATGGCGAAAAAGAAGATAGGAAGGTCTATGATTTAGTAGAACAAATGCCCACTTACCCTGGGGGACAGTCTGCTTTGTTCCAATGGCTGTCACATAATATCAAGTATCCTGTTGAGGCAGAGAAACATGGGATTCAAGGAAGAGTTATTGCCCGATTTGTCGTTATGCCAGACGGAATACTTGACAGCATAAAAGTCGTGAATTCTGTTGACCCAAGTTTAGACAATGAGGCAATACGTGTTATAAGGGCTATGCCCAAATGGAATCCTGGTATGAAGAATGGCAAGCCCGTCATGACGCGTTACATTCTGCCTGTTTCTTTTAGGTTAAGCAATGGAAAACAGAAGCCTAATGAGAAGTCTCATGTATCTAGGCCATCATTCCCAAAGGGGAAGGACGCATTGTCCAAATATATTTCAGACTCTATTAAATATCCTGCTACAGCAAAGAAGAAAGGTATTCAAGGACGTGTTCACATTGGTTTTTATGTTGAAGCGGACGGGAGCCTTACCGAAATCACTGTTTTGGCACCTCTTGACCCTGAGCTCGACGCAGAGGCTATGCGTATAGTAAAGAGTATGCCGAAATGGATTCCTGCTAAAGACAAGGAAGGCAAAGCAGTAAAAGCACATTATACCTTGCCTGTAACATTCAGATTGCAATAAAGATATGTGACAAACTATGCTTGGAACGTTGTTCAATACTTTTGGAGTAATCGGAAATACTCCAAGAGTATTCAAAATTTCTTTTGGAGAAATAATTCAAGCAGACATCGTGAGGTAACAGGTTCAGCATTCTTTTTAGCCCCAAGCGAACTCATGGGCGAATCAAAATGAAATAACGACACACACAAAAAAGAAGCCCGCGTGGACTTCTCTCTCGTTATTATGCATCATTCCTTTTCAAAAGGGACGATATCGTATATATTTTTAATGAAATATTCAATAGCTTCAAGTAAAGGCTGGAGGTCGTTCTGAACAACATCCCACACGAAATCGGTGTTGATGTCGAAATAACCATGAGCAATATGGTTGCGCATGTCCTTAATCTGTCGCCAAGGAATTTCTGGACGTTGCTCCAGCATCTTCTGCTGGGTCAGGTTGTCTATTTTCTTCACACCCTCTCCAATGGCCTCAATCAACATACACGTAGCAGCCAGTGTCTTCATACCATCTGGCGACAGAGCATAATCGTCCGCACATTTTATGGAGGCGTTCCATTGCTGAAGCTGACGAATGGCATCACGAATCTGCTCTAGTTGGTCTTCAGCGACCATTAGCTGACGTATAGATATCGATTCCATCTTGTTCGATTTGCTTTTTAAAGAAAGGGCGAATATGGCGGTGGTTTGCAATTAGATCAACATCGCAGCCAAGCAAGCCCTTCAAGTATTGTGACGCTTCTATGTAATTAAAGAATTTGGGAGGCATCGTGACAAAGAGGTCAACATCGCTCCCCTCTTTATGACTATTACGGGCTACAGAACCAAAAAGGCGCATAGAAGATATTCCATACCGTGAACGAAGTTCGTCAGCATGTGAACTTAGGATATCTATACATTCAGCCCGTGTAATCATTGTTCTGTAGTTTTACATTGCAAAGATAGGCATTATTTTTGAAACGACAAAGAAAAGCGCAATAAATTTGGATCTGACGTGTCGAAAGTGCTATCGTTCGGAAAAACTCAAATTTATTTGGTTTTTCGCTCGATTTAATCAACTTTCTCACGCTCAGGAATGAAAATATATTCTCATTCCCTTCGCTAAATCGAAATTTTGCACTAACTTTGCACACGTTATGGAGAAAAAGAGACATGCACTGCGGAAGTTGTTAGAGGCAGTAGAGAAAGAATTGTTGCAGAAACCCAATAGGAAGACGCTTGACCGCCTTTCGCTATTGGCTGGTTTTCAGGACTGGGACTCATTCCAGGAAACCCTGCATGGTGACTTGGGGGGTGAGACCATCTATGGTGGCCATCATCCAAACAAAAAAGAGACACCTAATCAATGAGTGTCTCTTTTTTATGGTTTTTACGAAGGATTACTCCTTACCAGCAATACCGCTGCGCTTCTCCTTGATGCGAGCAGCCTTACCAGTGAGCTTGCGCAGATAGTAAAGCTTAGCGCGGCGAACCTTACCAACCTTGTTCACTTCGATGCTCTCGATGTTGGGAGACTCCAGAGGGAAGATACGCTCTACACCTACTGTGCCTGACATCTTACGAACAGTGAAGCGCTTCTTCTCCTGATGGCCGCTAATCTTGATGACTACGCCACGGAAGAGCTGGATACGCTCCTTAGAACCCTCGATAATTTTGTAAGCGACAGTAATAGTATCACCAGCCTTGAAACTGGGATGCTGCTTGCCGGTTGCAAATGCTTCTTCAGCAACTTTAATTAAATCCATTGTTACTTAATAATTAATAATGTTGTTGTTATCGTTCCATGCGCAACATAACAGGCCTCTCGTTTCTTCCTGCCAGCGATTACGCGGAAAGCGGCTGCAAAGGTACAAAAAAAAGTGAAAAATTTGCTTCCGCATGGCGTTTTTTAATTATTTTTTTGTATTTTTGCACCATAAAACTATAAAAGTATGAAGAAAACAACTGCTATTTACTTACTCATGCCTATGCTTTTGCTGACCTCGTGCAAGCAGCACTATGAGGTGGCAGGCATGCAACGCAGCCGTATCTTGGTGGATGCCAGATATGATGCACAACCAGACCAAAAGGCTGCCGATTTCCTGAAACCTTACAAACATCAGGTGGACTCTGTGATGGGCCCCGTAGTGGGACACTCTGCCAAGTACATGACAGCCCAGCGCCCAGAGGGAACACTCAGCAACCTGCTTGCAGACATCTTGGTATGGGCAGGCAAGGAATATGGCGAACAGCCTGATTTAGGTGTCTACAATATGGGTGGTGTGCGTGCTGACTTGCCAAAAGGTACTGTGACGTATGGTGATGTTCTGGATGTGGCGCCTTTCGAGAATAAAATATCGTTTATCACGTTGAAAGGTGATGTGTTGCAGGAACTGTTCGGACAGATTGCCAAGACAGGAGGCGAGGGCATGAGCCGCTCTGTGCGTATGGTGATTACGGAGGACGGACAGTTAGAGAGTGCAACAATCAATGGTCAGCCCATTGACCCGCAGAAAGAATATCGTGTGACGACTATCGACTACCTGTTGGGTGGTACGGACAAGATGGAGGCCTTCAAGAAGGGAACTAATATCAATGCTCCCAAGGATAAGTCGAACAATACACGTTTCATTATTATGAACTACTTCCGCGAAATGGATAAGCAGGGCAAGATTGTAGATTCTGAGATTGAAGGACGTGTAACGGTAAAAAAAGTAAAAGAGTAAAAGGTAATAAACAGAGAGATTATGAAAAAAACAGATTATATATATAATAAGGTATTAAAGTGGGTGGTATTCTTTTTACCCTTTTACCTTTTTACTATTTTGCCTTTAACTGCTGATGCCAAGAAGCAGAAGCAATTGGTGATTCTGCATACCAACGATACCCATTCGGCTATCTTCCCCATTAATCCACAGTTGCCTGACACCATGAAGGCGGGTAGGGGAGGCTTTTTGCGGCGTATCGCCATGTTGAAGGAAGAACGCCAGAAGAATCCTGATTTGCTGTATTTCGACTCTGGCGACTTCTGGCAGGGTTCGGCCTACTTTACCATGTTTAAAGGGGAGGTGGAGATTGGACTGATGAACCAAATGGACATAGATGCATCAACCATTGGTAATCATGAGTTCGACTTCGGATTGGAGAATATGGCTCAGATGTTCCGCAAGGCCAACTTCCCCATTCTTTGTGCCAACTATGACTTTACGGGTACTGTCATGGAAGGCATTACCAAACCTTGGATTATCATCAAACGTAATGGCGTGAAGATTGGTGTCTTTGCTGTCTGCCCCAAGTTGAAGGGGTTGGTGTCCGACAAGAACTGCGTGGGTGTAAAATACCTAGATCCGGCTAAGGTAGCGCTTGAGACAGCTACTATGCTGAAGCAGGAAAAGAAGTGCGACATGGTGATATGCATCTCACATCTGGGTTGGAACAGCAATCGTGGTGAGGACGACCAGTATATGATTAGTGGGTCGCGTAACATCGACCTGGTGTTAGGCGGACATACCCATACCTATATGCCATCGCTTGAACACTGGAACAATATGGACGGCAAATCTATTCCTGTTGACCAGAACGGTAAGTCGGCTATATTTGTAGGAAAGATTGTCGTCGATCTGAAATAATCTAGAATTCTAGACAGTCTAGATTATTTAGAATCTCTAGACTACTCAAAATAGAAGGTCAGCACGACCATTTTCGACTGTGCGCTGCTAACACTGCCTGCAAAGGCCTTGAGGTTGGCATCGCGCAGTTCGTTGACATGGTCTGGGTCTAACACGTTGCTCAGTCCGAAGCAGAACTTTAGTTCTGGAATCAGTTTGAAGAAGGGCAGATAGAAGTCGCAGCCCAGTCCCACTTCCACCATTGTCGAGAAGCGATTCAGGCGTACAATGTCCTGATCACCTTTAGTCATGTTAATCATCGGATTGATACCTGCTATCAAGTAGGGACGATGGTTGTTCCAACGGGGAGCAGCAAACTTGATGTCGATGGGCAATGAGAAATACGTGTTCTTCAAGTCTTGCGTCTGTTTGAGAGGCTTACCTGTAGCACCATCCGTGTTCTGCAGGTCTATAAACGTGAGATGCTTAGCGCCAAAGTGCATGGTTGGCGCCACACGAAGCGAGAAATTGTCGTGCAGACGTAACTCGCCAAGCACCCCCACAGAGAATCCTGGACTCCAACGGTCAGCATCGCAGACGATCAGCTGATTGGTTACGACACCGTCGTCGTCAGTGATGGTCTGCATACCGACATTCTCGAATTCCAGGTCTTGCAGATGGGCTCCGACAAGGATGCCAAAGTGCATGGGACGTAGGTCTATATAGGGCTTGTACTGCACACGACGATCGCTTTGTGCAACAGCTGTCAGCATGCAGGCCAAGGTAATGACCAGTATCGTTAATGTTCGTTTCATATACTCTTATAATAACGTCGCTTTATGTGTGTTTATTATTTCGATAACGTATAAATTAATCGAAAAAAGCAAAAAAGACTACCATAAATTAGGTAGTAAATAAAATAATGCTTACCTTTGCATCACGATTTTTGAGTATTTATTAACTAATTTAAAGTAACAAGTATTATGGCATACGTAATTGGTGACGACTGCATCGCATGTGGTACATGTATCGATGAGTGCCCCGCTGGAGCTATCTCTGAGGGCGACAAGTATTCAATCAACCCCGATGTTTGCACTGAGTGCGGCACTTGCGCTGACGTTTGTCCGTCAGAAGCTATCAGCCTTCCCTAAGGAATAAGCTGAATTATGTGGTTAAAAACGAAGAGGGTGTGCTAAGTCACATCCTCTTTCTTGTTGCATAGCTGAGTCAGAGGATGGCAAATTTACGGAGTTATTTTAAAAAAAACAATAAAAGGTCAACTTAATTTGGCTTTTTCTTCACTTTTTTGTATTTTTGCGCTCAATAAGAGATATGTATGATATGAGAGAACTAAAAACAATCATGATAGTGATGGTAGCGTGGCTTCTTGTATGCTGTACACAGAAGGGCGCTGAAAAGGCAAGTGATTTTGTAGAACGACAAGGAGCAGGCTTTGTACTCAATGGTAAAGAATATCGTTACGTGGGTACTAACTTCTGGTATGGCGCTATACTGGGTTCTGAGGGACAGGGCGGCAATAGGGCAAGACTGCGTCGCGAACTGGACAAACTACATGAACTGGGATTGGACAACCTGCGCATACTCGTGGGTAGTGATGGCTTGCGTGGCGTGACGACTAAAGTAGAGCCAACACTACAGGAGGCACCAGGCGTTTATAACGACACCATCTTGGCAGGCCTCGACTATCTGCTTCAGCAGATGGGCCAGCGAGGTATGAAAGTCGTACTCTATCTGAATAATGCCTGGGAATGGAGTGGAGGTTATGGCTTCTATCTGGAACAGGTTGGTGCTGGTAAGGCTCCGCGTCCCAACGAGACCAGCTATCCAGAGTACATGAATTTTGTCAGTCAGTTCTCTACCAACGTCAAAGCTCAGGAACTTTTCTTCCAGTATGTGCGTGACATCATTGGGCGTACCAACCGCTATACCAACGTGCCTTATGTAGGCGACCCTACCATCATGTCGTGGCAGATTGGTAATGAGCCACGTGCCTTCAGTGAGGAGGCCAAAGCACCTTTTGCCAAGTGGCTTAGAAAGGCATCTGAACTGATACGCAGCTTGGACAAAAATCACCTCATCAGTATTGGCAGTGAAGGCATTTGGGGTTGTGAAATGGACTCGACGCTCTACGAGCAAATATGTGCAGACCCCAACATCGACTATATGAATGCGCATGTGTGGCCCTACAACTGGAGCTGGGCCCACAAAGACTCGTTGGCAGAGCATGTAGAACGATCCTGTCGGAATACTGCCGAATATATTCACCGTCATACTGCCATTGCCGAGCGCTTGCAGAAGCCGCTAGTCATCGAGGAGTTCGGCTATCCACGCGACGGCTTTAAGTTCGGGCCAGGTTCTAAGACTGCCGGACGCGACCGCTACTACGACTTCGTATTCTCTCTCATCAAGAGTGAGCCAATGGTTTACGGTTGTAACTTCTGGGGGTGGGCTGGCGAGGCCCGTCCCAATCATGAGCAATGGCTGGTGGGTGACGACTACTGCGGCGATCCTGCACAGGAACAGCAAGGTCTGAACTCAGTATTCGACTGTGACACTACCACATTGGAAATCATCATGAAAAATACGAAGACACGACAATAAAGAAACTGCAAAGAAAAATCGCCTTTTTCTCTGCAGTTTTAACTGGATGCATCTTCACCATGGTGAAAGATTGTACGAAATATACTTATTTTACCTCCCAGATGTCGTTGGTTTCAAGCAGCTCCTCGAAGTTGTGATACTTCTTCTGAGCGCTTACCTCAGCAAGCTGTGCGTGAACAGCATCGTTGTAGGTAGGAGCCTCTACATCGCGGATAACACCCAGTGCGATGGGGAATCCATCCTCGGGAGTCATCATGGCCAGCTTCAGCTGCAGAGTGTTATCCTCGCAGTGAGCGTCGTGAACCAGTACGTCGTCGATGGTGTAGCCATCCTTACCGATCTCAACTACCTTCAGTCCGAAGCCCTGCTGTACCAGTCCGAACTCATTGTTCTCGCCGAATACCAACTTCTCACCGTGTTTTACATAGATGGCGTTCTTCTTACGGCCCTCGTTGTTGTAAACCACATCGTGGCAGTGGTCGTTGAAGATCACACAGTTCTGCAGAACCTCAGTTACGCTGGCACCATTGTGCTCGTAAGCAGCCTTCAGTACCTCTACTGTACCCTTGGCATCGGTAGCCACGCAGCGTGCGAAGAAGTGTCCGCGTGCACCAAAGCAGAGCTCAGCTGGGCGGAATGGATCCTCTACAGTG
>JAFVHO010000211.1 GCA_017474485.1 Prevotella sp. | reverse complement strand
AAGAAGAAAGAACGGAGTGCCAGACCTCAGCGCGAAGCAGCTGATGATGCTGTTGGTGAGGATTCCCCATCGATTGCTACATCCTCAGACTTCAAACGTGGGTCCGTTATCTTGTTTCAGGATGATGTGACAGCAGAGAAAGTAGGCGAGTTCCCCTCTAAGTGGGATATGTTCTCAGGTACGACAGAGGTTAAGACTATCGCTGGTGTAAAAGCCATCAATCCTACTGACAATGCTCAGATACAGCCCCTCATCAAGGAGCAGGGCGCCTATCTGCCCGAAGAGTTTACCATCGAATACGATTTCTACTATTGGCCCAGCAAGGACGATGTCGGACTGAACGACATCAAACTGATTCTTGCAGTTACCAAAGACCGTTCTGAATTCCCAGGCGAGGGATGTGACGAGGGTGACCTTACGGCATTTGTCTTGAATCATGCTGTTTGTTCTTTTTCAGAGCATACATATTATTTCAATGGAAAACAAAATGGTGGCTTTGTGTACTCGTTCAAAAAGGGTTGGAACCATGTGGCACTGTCGTTCAACAAACGAGCCCTGAAGGTCTACTTCAACGACAAGCGCGTGGTAAATCTGCCGCGTGTCAACCAACCCACATGGATGTGCTTCCAGGTACCCTTCGAATATAAGAACCTGACGTTTATCCGCAATGTTGTTATTGCCAAGGGTGCCGTTGCACTCTACGATCGCAACGAACAGTCGATGACTGCCATTGAGAAAGCAATCGCAGAAACTGGTAAGTTTGTGACTAACAATATTTTATTCGAAACGGGTAAGGCAACGCTTAAGCCTGAGTCAATGACAGAAATCGAGAGAGTGGCAGCCTATATGAAGAAGAATCCGCGTGTCCGTTTTGAGGTGCAGGGCCATACAGATAACCAAGGTTCTGATAAGATAAACGATCCTTTGTCGCAGCAACGTGCTGAGGCTGTAGTCAAGGCACTTGCCAGTCTTGGTGTTGACGACTTTAATCTAAAAGCTGTAGGTAAGGGTTCGCATGAACCTGTAGCTGATAACAAGACAGAAGCAGGGCGTGCTAAGAATCGTCGTGTCGAATTCATTAAGAAGTAACAAAGTCCAATATGAAAAAAATCGTAATGATGATGGCGGCACTGCTAATGCTCAGCATGGCAGACGCCAATGCTCAGGGATTCCTGAAGAAGTTGAAGCAGAAGGCTCAGCAGGCTGTCATGGGCAATCAGGTAGAGGAGAGTGAAGAATCCAGTGAGGAACCACAGACAATGAGCGATGAGCCTGCCGACCCATCGAAGCTGGCTGTGGCTGATGGAAGCGATATCGTGCCTAAGCGTAAGACTTCGACTGTTACGTGGGATGGAACTGTAACACCTTCGTCAGCTTCAACGCCTGAAGCACTGATGAGGGAGTTGCCCCAGTTGCCTTCGGCTGAGAAGATGGCCCGCAGCACCATGGAAGAACGAGATACCTACACGATGCAGATAGCTCGTGTCGTGGCTCGTGCCGAGCAGTTGCAGGAAGCTTCCAAGGAATGCTCTGATGCCGATATGGAGGCGTTGCGTGAAAAATGGGAACGTAAGATTCAGGACTTGTTCGGCCTAACGAAGGAGGAAATGGCTATTTTGAATGACGAGAATGCTCCTGAGTCGAAAAAGGAACCTATCCAGCAGAAAGTGATGATGAAAATCATGGGTGGCGATGTGGATCAAGCCGAGTTGAAGCGTTTCGAGAATATGAGCGAAAAAGAACAGCAGGCATATATCAAGGCTCATCCTGAATTTATACAGAAAATGCAGAAGATGGCGCAGAATGCAGGCAACTTCCGCAATCAGATGAATCAGATGACAGGTCCGCTTACGAGCTATGAGGCCAAGGTAGGCCAGTTGGCACAAAACTTGGCAAAAACTATGGAACGTGAGTTCAAACTTAGTTATGAAGGCATCGGCAAGAAATATAACAGCAAGTTACAGAAACTGTACGACCAGATATGCAGTACCAATGACGCAGCTCAGATTGATGCGCTCTATGAGGAGGCCGACAAGTTGCTCTACAACTATCGCTTAGAGGCTGCTAAGGAGTATCGTGCCTCATTATTGCGACTGATTGCCGAGCATAAGAAGTTTGCTGCCGAATATGCTCGTCTGAGCCAAGAGGTTGTAGCCAGTGGCGATTTGCCAGCGTGCGCTATTGGACGTACTGATCTCAACAGTGTCATTGTAGTCGGTAATATTCTCGATGAGGCCTATAAGGAACTGCCTGAATTGGATGCTTCACCAGTTTGCAAAGAGACCATCTACGAATTGCAGAAGGGCTGGCGCTTTGGCTATTGGGAATGTCGTGGATACATCGGTGGCGTCAGCGACTTCAAGTCACCTGGTGGCAATTGGCCTCTCTTAGCTCAGAACGATGATACGAACGAGTATGCTGTTGTGGAGAATGGTAAGTTCCGCAAGATTAGCGAAGAAGAGTTGAAGGCCATCAATAAGAAGGCCGATGCCCGTCAGAAGAAAGGAGCCAATTTGGGTAAGAATCCGCCATATGGAGTCTACAAAAGTCGTAGTGGCAAACGTATGGTTGAGTACTCGAAAACAGGTGAGGTCATTATCAATGGCATGACTACTTTTACACCCTCAGCCTTCACAGTCAATCCTGATCGTTTAGAGTGGATTATCTTTGATGGAGGTAAAATCGTGAAGTGTACGTATAAACTATAAGGCGCTTCGCTATGTGCGAAGTTAGTGAACAGTGAATAGTGAAAGGATGAAACGTATGGTTATGCTGTGGTTCCTGCTTATAGGCAGTGCCACAGCATTTTCCACGAATTATAGGAAAGTCTTTAGTGACGATTGGACATCAGCCGAGCGCTTTGTCAATGAGCATCGTACTGAATGGCAGCAGGAGTTCGACCTTTTTGGCGTTGATGGTCGAGTAGCCGAGGCTATCGTCTTTCCTGAACTCATTCGCTATTCCATGTGGCAGGACGAGATTGAGCGTGTTGCCGTCAATGGCCTTTATGTGAGTAAGGGTAGGGAAGGGGCAGACTTCTCTATTGGCCGATTTCAAATGAAACCGTCGTTTGCCGAAGAAGTTGAGCAGGCTTGGAACCATTCTTCTCTGTCGAAGGAATATGGCTTTGTTTTTAATGTGCAACCAAACAACGAAGCACGCCGTTCTCGCATTCGTCGACTTACTACGATGCAGGGCCAGTGTCGGTATTTGGCCATTTTTATCCGCCTGTTGCAACAACGCCATCCCCAGCTGTCACAGTTGCCTGTTAAGGAACAGGTTCGCTTTTTTGCAACAGCTTACAACCGTTCGTTCTCAGCTTCTTTTCGGCAAATACAGAAGATGCAACGCGAACGCCATTTCCATACCGATGTCATCAAGACACGCAGCACTCGTTTCCATTGTTATGCTGACATCGCGGTAGCATTTTTCTCATTAAAATGAATTTATTCTTTATAGTTTGCGTGAATTACATATTTATTTTGTAATTTTGCAAGCCGAAAACGAATAAACATATATATAATAATGTATAGAAGTAAGACTTGTGGTGAGCTACGTCTCACTGATGCTGGCAGCGAAGTAACGTTGGCTGGTTGGGTACAGAAAACGAGAAAGATGGGTGGCATGACGTTTGTTGACTTGCGCGATCGTTATGGCATTACACAGTTAGTGTTTGACGAGTCGAAGGATGCAGCCCTGTGCGAACAGGCTAACAAACTGGGACGTGAATGGTGCATTCAGGCCACTGGTGTCGTCAGCGAGCGTCAGTCGAAGAACCCCAAGATGGACACGGGTGATATCGAGATTTTGTGCGCTAAATTGAATGTGTTGAGCGAGAGTCAGACGCCTCCCTTTACCATTGAAGACAATACCGATGGTGGCGATGACATTCGTATGAAGTATCGCTATTTGGACCTGCGTCGCCCATGCGTTCGCAAGAATCTGGAGTTGCGCCATAAGATGACCATCTTGATTAGAAACTTCCTCGACAACCTGAACTTCATCGAGGTGGAGACACCAATTTTGATTGGTTCGACACCTGAGGGTGCCCGCGACTTTGTTGTTCCCTCACGTATGAATCCTGGTCAGTTCTATGCCTTGCCTCAGTCTCCTCAGACGCTGAAGCAGTTGCTGATGGTGTCTGGCTTCGACCGTTACTTCCAGATTGCCAAGTGTTTCCGCGACGAGGATCTGCGTGCCGATCGTCAGCCCGAATTCACACAGATTGACTGTGAGATGTCGTTTGCCGACCAAGAGGATGTCCTGAATATCTTCGAGGACTTGGCACGTCACTTGTTCAAGGAGGTGCGTGGCGTGGAGTTGCCAAAGCTGGAGCGTATGACATGGCACGAAGCTATGCGTCGCTTCGGTTCAGATAAGCCCGACCTGCGTTTCGGTATGGAGTTTGTCGAACTGATGGACGTGCTGAAAGGTACGGGTGAGTTCCCTGTCTTTAACGAGGCAGAATATATTGGTGGTATCGTGGTGCCTGGCTGTGCTGAATATACACGCAAGCAACTCGACCAGCTGACCGACTTTGTCAAGCGTCCGCAGGTAGGCGCAAAGGGCCTGGTATATGTGAAGTTCAATGCCGATGGCACCGTGAAGTCTTCTATCGATAAGTTCTACCAGCCTGAGGTTTGGCAGCAGCTGAAAGAGAAGACGGGTGCCAAGGATGGCGACCTCGTACTGATTCTCTCTGGCGACAAGGCCAACAAGACACGTACCCAGCTCTGCACGTTGCGTCTGGAGATGGGTGACCGTTTGGGACTGCGCGACAAGGATACTTTCAAGTGCTTGTGGATTGTCGACTTCCCACTGTTCGAGTGGAGCGACGAGGAACAGCGCCTGATGGCTACACACCATCCGTTCACCCTGCCTAACCCCGACGATATTCCTTTGCTGGACACTGCTCCTGAGAAGGTGCGTGCTGTGGCCTACGACTTCGTCTGCAACGGTATCGAGGTTGGTGGTGGTTCACTGCGTATCCATGACGGCAAACTGCAGGAGAAGATGTTCCAAATTCTGGGCTTTACCCCCGAGCGTGCTATGGCTCAGTTCGGCTTCCTCATCAATGCCTTCAAGTACGGAGCACCTCCTCACGCTGGTTTGGCATTCGGTCTCGACCGCTTCGTGAGCATCATGGCTGGTCTCGACAGTATTCGTGACTGCATTGCTTTCCCGAAGAACAATTCTGGTCGTGATGTCATGTTAGATGCACCAGGCGAACTTGATCCTAAGCAATTGGAAGAATTGCAGTTAGAGGTTCATTTGGCTGAATAAATTGATTGACTTACGTCAAGAATAAGTGTGAAATAAACAAAAAACAGCTGTTTGCGATAACAACTTATCTGGAAAGTTCTTAATTTTGCACGCAAAATAAAGTTAAAGATAGAAATATCATTCAATAGTGTATTAATTTTTAAAGAACTATGGCAGAAAAGAAAACTACAAAGAAGGCCGCTGCTCCTAAGGCAGAAGAGCCCAAGAAGGCAACTGTAAAGAAGGCCGCTGCTCCTAAGAAGGCTGCAGAGAAGAAGGCTTTTGTTGTAAACGCTGAGAACGCTGGTTTCAAGGCTGGTGATGTTTATCAGGCACTTGCTGCAGCTGAGAAGGCTCTCTCTGTAAAGGAGATTGCAAAGGCTGCTAAGATCAGCGAGGAGGAGACTCTGCTCGGTCTGGGTTGGCTCTTCAAGGAGGGCAAGCTCGCTACAGCTGACGAGAAGATTACACTTGCTTAATCACATTTTGAGAAAGCATAAAAGGGCTGGAAGCTAACAAAGGTTTACCAGCCTTTTTTAAATTGATAATTGATAATTGACAATTGAATTACGACAAGCAGATACAGACGATTCTTACTGAAGCAGGTGAACGTGGTGTAAGCGTGCAGACCATTGCCAAGCATGTTTACAACATGAATTGCACCTTCTTTTTTCAGCCCGACTACGAAGAGATTCGCAATTATGTTCAGCAATATCTGCTTCGCAATTCCAAGTCTCCCCAGTCACTCATAGAGAGTACGGGTCGTCGAGGCTATTACCGTCTGAATACTGCTGGTTGTGCCGATGCCCTTCAGATGCTCCTCCAATTCCGCGAGGAACATGAAGAAAAAGAAGAGGAAAAGCCCCAGCAGGACCTCTCCCTCGATTTATTTGCCTAAAACCTTTTTCATTTCTTCATTTACATTTCTCATTCCTCATTCCTCATTTCTCATTTAGGAATCTTATGACTTTCGCTGGTACCCCTGCGACAAGTGAATAATCTGGCACGTCTTTTGTTACTACTGCACCTGCTGCTACCACCACATGTCTTCCTATCGTCACGTCAGGTAATATCACAGCGTTCGCTCCTATCCAAACATCATCACCTATCACCACAGGCTTTGTACTGATGCCTTGTTCGTCAATTCGCTTGGAAGTATCCTTAAAGGTGTGATTCAGTGCTGTAACTGTAATGCCCTGTGCTAAGTTTACGTGATTACCTATGCACACAGGTCCAATTACCGTACAATGTATGCCGACGCGAGTATAGTCGCCAATTGTCACGTCACCTACTGCGTTGTTGATGCAGCAATATGATTCAATGACGCTCTTTCGTCCTAACCAAAATCGTCTGTAGGGTGGGGTGTCCATTCTGACGCTCCAATATATCTTCGAACTCCATGCCCTATGTTGATACAGTGGTGCTAATAGTCGGATATACCACCTTGGTCTTGCATCCCGTTGGTTCATAATCATGTAGTCCAAGAATCTCTTCATTTTTGGACTCGACTTTAGTCCTTCTCTTATTCCTTCTTTATCTTTCATTTCCTAAGTTTGCGAGTTTCTTGAGATAGCTTCAGCAGATTTCCAATTTTCATAATTATTTGATGAACCCTTTTTTCTTTCCTACTAATTTCATGAGTGCAATGGATGTCGGCGGGGGTAATACTCCCATCAACCAGAACAACAAATTTGGGATTTTGTGATGTTTGAAATGAAGAATAGATAGTAAATTTTCAGGATGTCTCATGGAATTCCTAATCTCTTTGTCACTGATATCACCGTTAAATCTGTGACGATGTTTGAGAATACCACATGCAGAATAGAAAATTCCCTTCATTGTTTTTGCACATTTTCCATCGTAATAAGGTTTATCTTTATGTGCAATACAATATTTTTTTTGTAATTCACTATATTTTAATGAATTATAGGCTTCCTGTATGTCAATAACGTCTCTTTTTTGATATTTCATCAGAGAGTTCGGACGTATTTGATAGGTGTAAGTATAATCTGGAAGTAAAACAGCACTTGTCACTAATGGCTGCATCAGCTCGTTGAATAATAGGTCTTCACCAGTTCTGAAGTTGGGAAAAAGCAAATGGTTTTTTCGTATAAAATCAGTTAAAATTAGTATGTTCCATATAGAGTTGGGGATGATATCATAAATATTATTGTATATGTAGTTTGCTAATGCATCTTTTCCCTTTAGCTTTGTTTTTCTTAAAGATATATATGGTCTGCTTTTTCCGTTGTCAAGTATTTGCGTGGATCCGTAAGTTAGTTGGGCTTCATTTTCTTCGGCAGCTTGATAAAGGATTGAGAGGGCGCTTTTTTCAATAAAGTCATCTGAATCTTGGAAATAGATATATTTACCATGAGCTTCATTAATGATGGTGTTTCGTGCTTCTGCTACACCTAGATTTTTCTCATGATTAACAATTTTAATCCTTTTACCATTTGGATGATTTGATTTGGTTTTGGCAACAATGTCCATAGAATTATCTGTACAACAATCATTAATTATAAGAATTTCTATGTCGTCTAAATCCTGATCTAATGCACAGATAAGGCTTTTTTCGATATAATCTTCAACATTGAAGACCGGCATTCCAAGAGTAACTTTAACATTTGATGTTTGCATAGATATATTAGCACAATATCTTAATTATTTTTCTGCAAAAATAAATAAAAAGTTTGTTATTCCAAAAATATTTCGTAATTTTGTAGCATAATTAGGTCAAAAATGTCTAAAACTGCTAATTATTTTAAGTTGGTATATGTTACACCAGCTCTTTATATGGCTGGAGGGGTAGAACGTGTACTGACATTAAAGGCAAATTATTTTGCTGAACACTTTGGTTATGATATTACCATCATTCTGACTGAAGGTAAAGATAAACCTCTTTTTTATCCTCTATCGAATAAAATTAAAGTGGTTAATTTGAATATTGGCTTTGAAGAATTGTGGACTTGTTCTTTT
>JAFVHO010000034.1 GCA_017474485.1 Prevotella sp. | reverse complement strand
ATCTTTTTCTTCTTTTCGTCCTTAATCTTGACTCTCATTTCATCGAAACCTTCGCCATAGACACCAATAACGCTTGATTGCGATACAAAGGCCTGTGGGTCAATCATTTTGATGAGGCGGAAGATGTTGATGCTCTCATTTTTCTTGGCCAGAATACAAAGCACCTTCATGTCGTGCCCTGTATACCATCCGTGTCCATCGAGGATAGTAACACCATGATTCATCTGCATGCCAATGGCGTTGGCTATCTCTTGCCATTTCTTCGAGAAAATCATGAACTGTACAGACTGACGACGGGCATTCATGACGTAGTCGAGCGTATAGTTTTCCATCGCCATCACACAGAAACCAAACATCACTTTGTGGGCACGCTCCAGATAGGTACCAAACTGTGGGAAGAACATACACGAGCCAATGATGCAGAAGTCAGCGGCAATCAGCACATTACCTAAAGATACACTGGGATGATACTTGTTGACAGATGCAGCAATAATGTCAGTTCCACCTGTAGAACCATTATTGGTAAAGACAGTAGCCAATGCAATACCTGTCAGTACGCAGCCAATAATCATTGACATAAAGTCCTGTCCCTCGCCCATCAGTTTGAACGGCAAGCCATTTTCCTGCTTGGGAATGATGTCTTGCGCTATCATCAACATGAAATAAAGGCAGAAAATAGCGAAGATGGTCTTCATCAGGAATTTGACGCCAAGTATCTTCAAGGCTACCACCAACAAGACACCATTAATGATGATATAGGTGTTCTCCAAATGGAATCCTGTAGCATAGTAGATGATAGCAGAAAGACCTGTGACGCCACCAGCCACAATCTGATAGGGCATCAGAAAGACGGTAAAGGCCACAGTATATATTGCGAGACCAAGGGCTATAAACATATAGTCCTTGACCTCGTTCAGGATGAGCTTGTGATTGACAGTCATTTACTTCTTAAATACGATGTTCACCATACGCTTAGGGACGATGATAACCTTCAAGATGTCTCCTTCAATGTACTTTGCAGAGCGTTCGTCAGCCAGCACAGCTTTCTGGATGATGTCGTTGTCAGCATCAGCAGCAAACTCCATATCGAAGCGTGTCTTACCATTAAAGGCAACACCCAGCTTGACGCTGTTCTCAACAAGATATTCTTCATTCCAGGCTGGCCACTTAGAATCGCAGACACTACCCTGCTCTCCCAGAGCTTCCCACAATTCTTCAGCGATATGTGGCGCAAATGGAGCTATCAAAATGACCAATGTCTTCAGCGCCTCCTTGCTCTTGCACTTCTGCTGAGCCAGCTCGTTGACGCAAATCATAAAGGCTGAGATAGAGGTGTTATACGAGAATACCTCAATGTCCTGACTGACCTTCTTGATGAGCTTATGAACGCTCTTCAGCGCCTCTTTTGTCGGCTCGCTATCGTCAACTAAGAGCTTACCTTCTGGATTCTCGCGAGTGTTACCATAGAACAGTGCCCAGAACTTCTTCAGGAAGCGATGGCAACCATCAATACCATTTGTATCCCAAGGCTTCGACTGCTCTACAGGACCCAGGAACATCTCATAGAGACGCAGGGTGTCAGCACCATACTTCTCGACAATCATATCTGGATTGACGACGTTAAACATCGACTTCGACATCTTTTCGATAGCCCAACCACAGACGTATTTGCCATTCTCGAGAATGAACTCAGCATTCTCGTATTCAGGACGCCAAGCCTTAAATGCCTCAATATCAAGTACATCTGCTGATACAATATTCACGTCCACATTGATAGGTGTTGTAGTGTACTTATCCTTCAGTCCGAAGCTGACGAACTTACCTTTGTCGGCACCCTCGTCCTCGATACGATAAACGAAGTTAGAGCGTCCCTGAATCATACCCTGATTCACCAACTTCTTGAAAGGTTCGTCCTCACAAGAATAACCAGAATCATAGAGGAACTTATTCCAAAAACGAGAGTAGATCAGGTGACCAGTAGCATGCTCGGTACCACCAACGTAGAGGTCGACATTGCGCCAGTACTCATCAGCATCACGACTGACGAGTGCTTTCTCGTTCTTGGGGTCCATATAACGCAGATAGTATGCTGAAGAGCCAGCGAAACCTGGCATTGTGTTTAGCTCCAATGGGAATACAGACTTATTGTCGATAAGCGACTTATCGACCACACTATCAGTCTTGGTATCCCAAGCCCACATCTTAGCACGTCCCAATGGGGGCTCACCCGTCTCAGTGGGCTTATATTCGTCGATTTCAGGCAGTTCCAGAGGCAGACACTCCTTAGGAATCATATAGGGCATATCGTCTTTATAGTAAACGGGGAACGGCTCGCCCCAGTAACGCTGACGAGAGAAGATGGCATCGCGCAGACGATAGTTCACCTTTACACGACCCAAGCCCTGCTCAGTTACATATTTCTTGGTAGCTGCAATGGCTTCCTTAACGGTCAGTCCGTTCAGAGAGAACTTAGCGCTAGCTGAGTTACAGACTATACCCTCTTTGGCATCGTAACTCTCCTCAGAAACGTCAGCACCCTCAATCAAAGGGATGATGGGCAGGTTAAAGTGCTTGGCAAAGGCGTAGTCACGAGAGTCGTGAGCAGGAACAGCCATAATGGCACCTGTACCATAGCCTGCCAATACATATTCTGCAATCCAGATGGGTATTTTCTCATCAGTAAACGGATTGATGGCGTAACTTCCTGAGAATACGCCAGTTACCTTGTGGTCCATCTGACGGTCACGCTCTGTGCGCTTCTTCACATAGTCCAGATAGTTCTCTACTTCTTCCTTCTGGTCAGGAGTAGTCAACTCGGCTACGAGGTCTGATTCAGGAGCCAAAACCATAAAGGTAACGCCAAACATCGTATCGGCACGAGTGGTGAAGATGGTGAAGTGCTTGTCAGAGTCAGCTACATTGAATTCAACCTCAGTACCCTCAGAGCGTCCAATCCAGTTGCGCTGGGTTTCCTTCAGCGAGTCTGTCCAATCGATTTCCTCTAAGCCATCCAGCAAGCGCTGAGCATAAGCTGATACTCGCAGACACCACTGGCGCATCTTCTTTTGTACCACAGGATAACCACCACGAACAGAAACGCCATCCACTACCTCATCGTTGGCCAACACTGTACCCAGTTTTGGACACCAGTTCACCATCGTATCTGCCAGATAGGCAATACGATAGTTCATCAGCACCTCCTGCTTTTTCTTCTCAGTGAAGCTGGCCCAATCGCTTGCCGTAAAGTGCAACTCCTCAGTACCCAGGGCGTTGCAGTTTTCAGTACCCATCAACTCGAAGTGCTCAATCAACTTGATGGTAGGCTGAGCTTTCCGTGACGAGAGCGAGAAATAGCTCTTGAACATTCGCTGGAAAGCCCACTGCGTCCACTTGTAGTAGATGGGGTCGCAGGTGCGAACCTCGCGTTCCCAGTCGAACGAGAAGCCAATCTTGTCCAACTGCGAGCGATAGCGGTTGATATTTTCAAAGGTGGTCTTCTCAGGATGCTGACCCGTCTGGATGGCATACTGCTCAGCAGGCAGTCCGTAAGCATCGTAACCCATGGGGTTCAACACATTATAGCCCTGCTGACGCTTGTAGCGAGCATAGATGTCTGAGGCTATATAGCCCAAAGGATGACCTACGTGCAGACCAGCACCGCTGGGGTAGGGGAACATGTTCAATACGTAGAATTTCTTCTTGGTTTCGTCTTCAGTCACTCGATAGGTTTTCATCTCAACCCATCTTTTCTGCCATTTTTGTTCAATGTCTCTAAAATTGTATTCCATATTGCTATTATTTTGTTTTATTTATTTCTGCTTTAGCACGCTTTGCGTGCAAAGGTACAATAATTTTTTGGAACGAGCAAATACTTTTCCAATTAGATTTGTTAACAGAAAAGAAAACTATTTACAAAATGCTTCGTGAGAATCGTGCGAATCTTTTTTCTGTCATTTTTCTTGCCATAAACCCCTTTTTTACTCCCTTTTCTAATGAATATTCCCACGTTGGGAAACATTTATTCCCTGCCTGGGAAAAAATATTCCCTAGGCGGGAAATATATTTCTGCCGTAATCAAATTCCTTTTTTCTGATTTTCGCCTCTCAGCGTGATACTAATTTTCTATTTATCTCAGCCGTAAAGTGTTAAATTTTGACAAGTATATTTGACAAAGGTAAAAGCTACACTAATAATTTTTCTAAAAATATTCGTCTTATTCCTTTCTGCATTCCATATTTTTCACTAACTTTGCAGCAATAAACTTATCTTTAACTTATTATTTTTATGCTTATGAACAAAATTTTACGCTTTTCTTTATTGTCTTTATTGGCAATACTGACATCGTCTGCTTATGCTCTTAAGACGGTGACGATTGATTTCGACAACGACTATCAGACCATTTTCCCAACGTTGAAGGGTGTTTCTTCAGGTAGTGGTGATAGTTATGTTGCTGATGGAGATATACCTGCTGAAGGTATTACATCAGCTGAAATTGATGGTATCAATGTAATTGTAGCACCTGATGCTGAAGCTAAGACTCCCAGCCGCATCTGGGGTACATCACCACGTTTGCGCATGTATTCTGGTTCATTTGTTGTGATGTCCGTTGGAGGTTATGTTATTAAGAAAATTGAGTTTACCGGACATAGTACAAACTTCAATATAACACCTGATTCTGGTACGTTGACAGATAAAGTATGGGAAGGTAATGCTTTGGGAGTTGTCTTTACGGTTGCAAAAAATACCCAGATTAGTAGCATGGTGATTACTTTGGGAGGTGTTGACGAAGAAGTCGTTACCTGGACAGTAGCAGGTACCGCTCCTTTGGTAGATAAATCGTGGGATCCCGCTGACACCAGTGCTGACATGACTTCTGCAGATGGTGAAAGCTTCGTTTATACAAAGGAGAATATCACATTGGAGCAGGGTACAGAGTATAAGTTCAAGGTGGTTAAGAATCATGCATGGGATGAGGCTTATCCAAGCAGTGACTATATTGTGAATGTTGACGAGACTGCTACCTATAAGATTGAGATTACCTTCAATTCGAAGACCAAGGAAGTTGGTTTCAAGAGTGAGAAGACTGGTGCTCCTGCTGAGGTAGCACATAATTATAGCGTTATCGGTACTTTGGTAGGCAACTGGGATGTAGACACAGAAATGACCAAGGGTGATGGAAACATCTATAAGGCTGTATTTACGAATGTCGCTGCTGGCAACTACGAATTTAAGGTACGTGCTGACAAGGATTGGGGCATTTCTTATCCTAGCTCCAACTATAAGTTGACAGTTGAGAAAGATGGTTCAATTGTTACAGTTACCTTCAACGAGGAAACCAAGACAGTTGAGGCTACGGTTAAAGCCGTTGAAATTCTCACTGTAGCTAAGGCTCTTGAAATTATCAATGCTTTGGAGGATGGTAAAACGACCGCTGATGAATATATCGTAAAGGGCTTTGTTACCAGCATCACTGAGATTTCTACCAAGTATGGCAATGCAACCTTCGTTATTGCTGACGAAAAGGGTGGTTCTATTGGCTTGACAGTTTTCCGCATCAAGGGCATTGATGGTGAAAGTATTACTGACGAGAACCTGCTGAAAGTTAATGACGAGGTTGTCGTTCAGGGTAAACTGCAGAAATATGTGAAGAATGGAGAGATGACTCCTGAGTTAGCACAAGGTGGTAAGATTATTTCTATAACCTCTAGTGGTGATACGCCTGAAACTCAGACTTTGGTTTGGGACTTCACAAAGTGGAGTGCTGCTACCGTTGCAGCTTTGAAGGCTGACGCTGCTGCCAGCAAGACCAGTGGTTGGAGTGATGTCGAGAAGGCTGCTGACGCTGAGGCTGGCGCTGATCCTACAGAGGCCTCTAAGAATAACTGCTTCTGGTGTGTTACTGAGCCAAACGAAGACGGTACATTGTCAGCTAATGGTGAGGTAATTGAGGAACTGAAAGGTCTCGTTTGGAACAAGGCTTATACTGTTAAGCGTTCGCTGGCTATTGCTGTAAACTATCCGACAGCTCTGAGCGACTATGCTGGTCCTGCCTATCTGTGGTTGGGTGGTGGCAAGAATAAGATACCTTGCTTTACAATTCCTGGCGTAAAAGCTGGTTCTATGATTACAATGGAGGTTGAGTCTCATAAAGCTTCTGATGCTCGTGGTGTTGAGCTTTATACTGGTGTAGATGCTGATGGTTTGGTAGATGCTGCTACAAAGATTGGCGACTCCTTCACTCCAACAACGAAGGATTCTCACACTTGGACTATTGATGCTGATTGCGACGTAATCGTGTATAACACCAATGGCTGCCATATATATTCTATCAAGGTTGAGGCAGGTTCAACAGGTATCAGCACTGTCAATGCTCAGAAGACGCAGAACAATGTCATCTACAACCTGGCTGGCCAGAAGGTAGGTAATGATTATAAGGGTATTGTCATCATGAATGGCAAGAAGTTCATGCAGAAGTAATCATAACAGACTACTAAATAATAAAAGAGCGGAACTCTTGGCAGTTTCGCTCTTTTT
>JAFVHO010000210.1 GCA_017474485.1 Prevotella sp. | reverse complement strand
TCCCGTCAAGACTGGCTACTATAACGAGTTGAACTTCTCGACGTTCGGTGCCTGGGGCTTTGCCGAGGGTGTCAGCAACGATAACATCTGCGTACGCATCAGTGGTAAATATACTGCTACATTTACTGGCGAGATGAAGTATACGCTGAGCTCAGACAATGGCTATGTGCTGAAGGTCAACGGCCAGGTAGTCGAGGAGAACAAGGGCGGCGGTGGTCGTCGTGGCTTCGGCTTTGGCCGTCGTGGTGTAGAGTATAAGTCGTTCAATGTTGAGAAAGGCAAGGACTACAATGTGGTCATCGAATACCGTCGTGGCAAGGGCCAGTTCGCCATGTTGCGTGGCGACATCTGCGAGCGCAAACTCGCCGACTTCACTGATCTGGCCAATGTGGCCCGTCAGGCTGATGCCATTGTTATCATCGGCGGTATCTCTGCCCGCATGGAGGGCGAAGGTGGTGACAAGCAGACCATCGAACTGCCAAAGGTTCAGCAGATGCTAGTTAAGGCTATGCACCAGACCGGCAAGCCCGTCATCTTCGTCAACTGCTCTGGTTCAGCCATTGCTTTCGGCAGCGTCGAGGGTCAGTATGATGCCTTGCTGCAGGCATGGTATCCCGGACAGGGCGGTGCCAAGGCACTGGCCGAGGTTCTCTTCGGCGACTACAACCCTGGCGGCAAACTGCCTGTCACATTCTATCGTTCGAACGACGACCTGCCCGACTTCATGGACTATTCGATGAAGAATCGCACGTATCGCTACTTCACGGGCGTACCACAGTATGCCTTCGGTTATGGTCTGAGCTATACCACCTTCAATGTAGGCCAGGGTAAGCTGTCAGCCAAGTCGATGAAGAAGAACGGCAAGGTCACGCTGACCGTTCCCGTTACCAATACCGGCGACCGCGAGGGCACCGAGACCGTACAGGTTTATGTGAAGCGCTTGAATGATGCCGGCGCTCCCATCAAGGCACTGAAGGGTTTCCAGAAGCTGTCACTCAAGGCAGGTGAGACCAAACAGGCTGAAATCACCCTCGATGGTGAGGCCTTCGAATACTATGAAGAGAAGATAGACGAACTTGCCGTAAAGCCTGGCAAGTACCAGATTCTCTACGGCAAGTCGTCAAGGGATGAAGATTTGCAGTCTTTCGACTTCGTTGTTAAGTAAAGAGTGAAACCTATTCACTCTTCACTTATAGATTGGTCCAAAATTGGCGCAGGCACGATAGTCTGCGCCTTCTTTGTCCATACCGAATGCATTCCAGCAGGCCGGACGGAAGATGTCCTTGTCTGCTATGTTGTGCATGCAGACGGGGATACGGAGCATAGCACACAGCGTGATGAGGTCGGCACCTACGTGTCCGTAGCAGATGGCGCCGTGGTTGGCACCCCAGTTGTTCATGACTGAGTACACATCCTTGAAGGCGTCCTTCGTGGGATCCAGTCGTGGAGCAAACCACGTAGTAGGCCATGTGGGGTCTGTACGCTTGTCCAGGATGTCATGAGTCTTGGGATCGAGCTCTACGGTCCATCCCTCTGCCAATTGCAGTACGGGACCCAAGCCTGCCACGAGGTTCAGGCGAAGCATGGTCATAGGCATACCACCCTTGGTGACGAAGTGTGAGCTGTAACCACCTCCACGGAAGTAGTCTCGATCGGCAGGCATCCACGAAGTGGCTTTCAGACAAGCCTCCACGTCGTTGTTGTCCATCTCCCAGAAGGGCTTCATGGTGGGCTTGCCGTCCTTGTCCGTCATAGCACCAGTGGCATCCAGTGTCGTAGCACCGCTATTGATAAGGTGGATAAAACCACCGGCGGCCTGCCCCTCGGGCTTCTTGCCAGCCACGCGCTCTACAGCTTCGGGACTCCAGTAGGTACGGATGTCTGAGAACATCACGCCCTTGTTCGTCAGCAGGTGTCCGAACAGCATCGACATACCGTTCAGGAAGTCGTTCTCAGTAGCCAGCGTGTAGGCCTCGCGCGGACCGTTCCAGTCGAACGAGGTACACATCAACGACTCAGGGAAGTCGAAGTTGGGCTTGTAGTCCGTCCACTGACGCTGTCCCTGCACACCTGCAGCAATGGCGTTGTGTCCGATGGCCTCTTCCTTGTAGCCCATCTCCAACAGCTTGTCGCTGCCCTGCATCAGGTCGCGGATAATCATCATGCACTTGACGGTAAACTCCCAGTCCTCGTCCTTCTCCTGACGGTTCTTGCCTTTGCCCTTGCCGTTGAATGTCGTCATAGGCACACCGGGGAACAGCGGACGGTCCTCGTTATAGTCGTGGCCCTCGTTGGGCTTACAGTATTTGTCTATCCACTTCATGGCTTTCTCGAACTCCTGTTTGTCGTAGATACCGAAATCGACGCGACGGAGTATCTCTACCAGCGATACATACTCTGTACGCATACCTAAGTATTGCTGCAGGAAGTCGGCATTCACAATCGAGCCAGCGATACCCATACACGTATTGCCTAACGACAGATAGCTCTTGCCACGCATGGTAGCCACAGCCTGGGCAGCACGTGCAAATCTCAGAATTTTTTCGCTCACATCCTCAGGAATGGTGTTGTCGTCCAAGTCCTGCACGTCGTGACCATAGATGCCGTAGGCGGGCAGACCCTTCTGGGCATGTGCAGCCAGCACGGCAGCGAGATATACGGCACCTGGACGCTCCGTTCCGTTGAAGCCCCAGACGGCCTTCGGATACTGCGGATTCATGTCCATCGTCTCTGAGCCATAGCACCAGCACGACGTCACGGTAATCGTAGAGCCTACGCCCTCGCGTTCGAACTTCTCGGCACAGGCGGCACTCTCGCCCACTCGACCTATTGTCGTGTCTGAGATGACGCACTCCACGGGACTACCGTCGCCATTCTTCAGCGTGCTCTCTATCAGGTTCTTCACTGCCTTGGCCAGATTCATGGTCTTTTCCTCCAGCCCTTCGCGGATACCACCCTGACGACCGTCAATCGTCGGGCGGATTCCAATCTTCGGATAACTTGTCTTCATACGTTTCTTTTGATATGTTTTAGTATATACTTATTTTGCATAATAGCTCTCAACGAGTTGCGTCACCTTCTGGACATTGAAGAAATCGTTGGTGTCCAATTCGTAGGTAGGCACAATACCCGCATCGATATTCTCGCCCTGTAAGTTTATCAAACGAGTTCTATGTGTCGAGTAACGATAGCCGAATCCATCAGCTGACGGGTTAAAGAGTACAGCGCATGAACCACCACCCGTCTGTTTGCCAATAAGGGGAATGCCATAGTCCTTAAGCATGGCAGGCAGCAAGTTGCCACACGAAAAACTGTAGGTGCTGGTCAACAGGGCAAAGTTCAGATGGTATTTCACGTCGGAATCCTTTTCGTCGAACTTTCCGTCCAAATTGCGGTCTACTTCATACGTACACTTCATCCGCTGGCCAGTCAGCACGTTCTCATAAAAAAGGTCTGACTTGTTGCAGAAAATGGAGGAAATGAATAGTACCACATCCGACGAGCCACCACCGTTCGTTGATATGTCAAGTACGAAGTTCTTCACTTCAGGGTCGTTCTCAGCTTGTTCCAGTGCCTCAACCAGTGCTATCAGCCAGTCGTTAGGATAGTCTTTGGAGGTGGGTTTGGGACCTTCACCCTTATAGTACTTACGCCACCCCGAGTCATCGCATATGAAACTGTTAAACCAGCAGTAGACCGTCGCTCCCTCTTTATAGTATTTCACACCATCGCCAAACGCTTCGGTACGCTTTTGATTCAACTCCTTACGCAGATTTAACCTATAATTCCAATTTTCCTTGACAGGCTCGACTTCTGGACAATAGCCCATAAATTCTTCGACCTTAGGATTCCTTATACCATCAAGCGTTGATACAAAAGTAGGATTACCCGTCATTGTGCTGATAGAAGTGACGTCGGTTTGGGTATGTCCGCCATCGTTTAGCAGATAGCCCAACGTGGTGGTTCCGGTAATAAACTCATACATATTATCCGACATCAGCAGTTCGCGCGTCATCTGCCCCGCCTTGCCATAATCCTGTAAAGCCTGATCCATACCCTTTTCCTTCAAACCTTTCTTTTCCAAGAGTGTACGCCCTGGATAGCCAAAGAAGTTGGTTAGCGTAAAGCATAGGTTCTTATAAGCATAATCCACCATGTCTGCCGTACGCGTCTCTTTCAGAATGGGGGTAATAAAAAATTCAGGATAGCCACCATCGAACAAACTATACGCACCATTGGGCGCCACCATTACCACTTGTCCGTTGAAAGCGGCCATGTGCATGTAAGCATCGACATAGAGGTCGGCAATCGTAGCAAACGGGAAGTAGATATCCGTCTCATCAGCCCTCAGGTCGATGCCGTATTTCCCATAGTCTAACGCTACATGAACCGTTTGAGGTGTCTCGTCCAACGACTTCCAGCGGATAATGGGCAGTGCGTCACAAATCGTGTTGGGCATACCTGGTTGCACCATCCACATCATGTTCGTAAAGGCCTCATAGTCGTCGCTCTCGAAGATATCCTTCGCCGTATCTACCATTGCTGTTCCACACGGACTGGTCAGGGCATACTGGCTGGGGGCGGTCTTTACCACCTGCACCGTCGTACCAGGATACATGATGCTCTGAAAGTTGCCGACGCTGACATAGGCCACATTGGGCATGTCGTCGTAGAAACGCAGCATCACCATACCTTGCGATACACCTTGTGGGTCAACGACGGGCACCATGCGTTCCACATAGTCCTTCGCTGCGGGATTGACGGGATTGGATACTGGATTATCCTGTATCGAACAAGCCGTTAGCAGCACGATGCAGAAAAGAGCCAAAAACAAATTGCCAAAAGTAAACCTCTTCATTGTCTTATATACCTTAATTATATAATATAAGACGCTGACCAACGTTGATTGTCATCAATCACAAAAAAAGGCACCCCCGTAAGGGTGTGCCCCAAACACAAATGTCGGTATCTAATTATTATGTTATTCTGCATCAACATATTTAGGCGAGGGACCGTACTTGTTGTCCTCGGGCTTGCTGTCCATAATCGACCAGATGAAGATCAGGAGAGCCATCACTATATTGACAACAGGAATAATCAACAGCCAAATCATCCAACCACTGCGACCTGTATCGTGCAGACGACGTGTCATGGCAGCCAGAGAAGGCAACAGCAAGAGCAGCATGATGATACCCAGAATACATGCCCATGTGGTGAAAGTGCTGTCTACTGCACTGGCCTGAGCGAGCAGGGCATCCTGCTTCTCCTGATCAAACAGAGCGCCTGAAATCTGCGACTCCAATTCTGAGCGCTGCTCCAACTTCCATGAGAAGAGGTAAGAGATAGCGATACTGGGGATGTAATTCAAGATAGCAAACCACCAGTACTCAGAGCGGCGTGCACGACCCTTGAACGTTACATACTTTTTAAAACACGTCGTTACTGACTCGACGAACGACATCATTGGAAGAGCTTTTTTCTCCATAATTAAAAATTTTTAAATGGTTATTAATAATTAAAATAAATGGTTTCGCCTGCAAAGTTACGAATTATTTTAATATTAACAAAGCTTTTCCACAAAAAAGTTACATCAACGCCTATAAATCAATCATGCAGGATGAGTGCCGACTGCGGGCTGACCGTTGTACGGCGGCCAAAAATCTTTTCGGTAGAGTCCTCATTAATCTCGCCATCCTTACATACCACGGTATACATGGCCTTGGGGATGTTGACCGTCACTATCTCGCGCTTGGGATTAAGAATCACGATGATGTTACGCCAGTCGTCACGGCCTGCATAGTTCTTCAGCATGAAGGCAACGACACCTGAGGGCGCATCCAGGAACTCCAAGTGCTTGCGCACCAGATTAGCATCACCCAGACGAAAAGCTGGATGGTTGCGGCGCAGGGCTATCAGGTCGCTATAGTACTTGAACACCTGCGGATAACGCTCCTTGTTGCCCCAGTCAAGCTGGTTAATGCTGTCGGGCGACTCGAAACTGTTGTGAACGCCCTGCTTGGTGCGCAACAGTTCCTCACCACTCAGCATAAAGGGAACACCCTGCGACGTAAAGACAGCCGTCTGTGCCAACAGGTCGAGACGAATCAGCTCGTCCTGCGACAACTTCGGTATGCTGGCTTTCAAGCGGTCCACCAGGCACATATCGTCATGACAGGAAACATAGGCCAGCATCTGCGTGGGCTCCAGTGCCCAAGGTTTCTGGCTGTAGTTTACCTTCTTCATATTAACCTGTGGATGACTGATGCCACCGACAATGCCGAACTTCAGGCTTTCTACTTCCACATCGCCATCAAACTGTCCTGGCTTATGGGTATTCAACCGGCCGAGCCAGCCCGATACGGTATCGTCGCTGAACGGACCACGCAGTGCATCGCGCATCTCGTCGCTGAAGGCAGCAATGCCAGGCATCTGCGGAATATTGGCTTTCATGCCCAACTTTTCGTTTGGCAACGCACAAGCCCCTGCGCTCCATCCCTCACCATAAACAAAAATAGAGGGGTTCAACTTGTTAAGTTCGGCACGGATGGCATTCATCGTCTCGATGTCGTGACAACCCATCAAGTCGAAACGGAAGCCGTCAACACGGTACTCATTATACCAGTACTTCACCGACTCTATCATAAACCGGCGCATCATCGGCTGATCGGATGCCGTCTCGTTGCCACAGCCAGAGCCGTTGCTTGGTTTTTTGTTATCTGTAAACCTATAATAATAATCAGGATAGGTACGCTGGAAATTGCTGTGTTCAATGTCGTAGGTATGGTTATACACCACGTCGAGAATAACGGCAATACCCACTTCATGAAGTGCATTCACCATCTCCTTGAACTCGCGGATGCGACAGTATGGGTCATAGGGATTGGTAGAATAACCACCTTCGGGTACGTTATAGTTCACTGGGTCGTAGCCCCAGTTATACCTGTTATCACTAAGACGCGTCTCGTCCACTGAGCCATAGTCATAGCTGGGCAGGATATGAACGGCATTGACACCTAACGACTTCAAATGCTCGATGGCCCACGGTTCTGTCAGCGCCATAAACTTTCCAGGGTATTTGGCATCGGGCCGCGCCATGGAAAAGTCGCGATGGTGCAACTCATAAACGACAAGGTCTGCAGGTGACTTAATCACAGGATGCTCGTCACAGCACCAGTGTTCCGGGAACGTCTTCTCCACATCAATGATGGCACCACGCTTGCCATTGACGCCAACAGCTTTGGCAAACACACCAGGGCACTCACCACGCCCCATGTCGAAAGTATAGAACTTGTCCATCAGGTCGCCAGTAGCCGTCGCTGTCCAAAGGCCGTCCTTATGCGTCATTTTGATGGTCTTCAGAGCCTTGCCGCCCTGTCCGTCCTTGTAGATACGTACCACCACCTTCTTGGCATCGGCTGGAGCAAACAGACGGAACGTGGTCTGCTGAGGGGTATAGGTGACCTCGTCAAACTTGAAATCCTGGGCCAAGGAAGTGATAAGTGATAAGTGATAGGTCATCAACACTGTCAGTAATAATTGTAGTTTTTTCATTCTTCTTATTTATCTTTATTCTCGTCTTTCAAAAGTCCTTCTATCTTCTCATCGAGTTTCATGGGAGACAGGTTGCGTGCTAAGACACGCCCCTTGTTGTCGAAAACCACATTGGCAGGAATATTGCAGAAGCCAAACTTGCCAAGCAGAGGTGTCTCCCACATACGACCGTCGCATACTGTCGACCATTTCAGCGAGTCGCGATCAATGACCGTACGTTTGCAATCTGCCGGACTGCCATCCAAACAGATGCTGACAATAGCCAACTTGTCGCCATACTTCTTTTTCTTGCTCTTCAAGCGGTTTTGTATATCAATACTCTGGTAGCTCCACGAGGCCCATGCCGTCACCACATTCACCTTTGCCTTCAAATCCTTCTCACTGACCCGATGGCCTTTTACGTCGGTAGCAGTAAACTTAGGCATCTGTTTCAATGAAGCATTGCGCAGGGACTTCAGTTGCTTGTCGAGTTGTATCAGTTGACCGTTGTCAGGATTAGCATCCAACAGCATCTTGGCAAGAATGGCCGCATTCCTGAAATCGGGGCCCAAGACGGTGATAAAATAACGCTTCAAAAGATAAATGCTGGCCAATGACGACCGATGGTCCTTGATAAACGTCTCTACAGCCTTGGGAATTTCCGGTGGCGTCAGTCGGTTGAGTTCCAAACGCAACTTGGTCATCTCCTCGTTGTCCTCACTACCCTCGACGGTCATCTCCTTCATGTGGGAGGCATCGCCCTTGATTTCCACCTTCTCACCAGGCTCGCCAAACACAGCTAATTCCGAGAAGTTGGGGAATATGACTACAAACGTAGCCGGGTCACGCAACATGGTTTCGTAGGCGAAACGACCCTCATGAACCTTAATGGTATCGATGCCTTTGATGCCACCATCAGGACTGTACACATAGAACTCCGCCTGATTCATATGACGCAGACGACCCTCTATGCGGAAACTGTGACGACCAGGGCCACAGGATAAAAGTAAAAAAGTAAAAAAGTAAAAAGGTAAAAAACCTATTACTGTTTCAATATAATTCTTCACTCTTAACTCTTAACTCTTCCGGCGAAGCCGATTCTTCACTCTTCACTCTTAACTCTTCACTCCCTAAACTCCAAGTCATCACTGGCCCAATCCTTCAGCCAGGGATACTTGTCGATAGCCTGGCTCTTCAATTCCTGAGCAGCAGAGGCATTACCCTGACGGGCATTCAGGATGGCCTTCAGATAACAAGTAATGCCATCGGCCTTGCTGATGCCGTCCAGTGTCTGGGCAGCCTTGGCATAGTTGTTATTCATCAACTGTGCCAGTGCCGCACTGTTTGTCTTCAGGCTACCGAAGTCCTGCTCAGCCTGTGCATACTTACCCTGAGCCAAGTGCAGGTTACCCAGCACCTCATTCTGATTGCTGGCACCGGCAGCACGACCAATATAGTTCTCTGCCGCATTGAGGTCACCCTGTTGCAGGGCCAACAGTCCCAAGTTGGCATTTGCCTCGGCATGGTTTGTATTCTTCTCACGGGCCTGCTCCAGCAACTGCTTAGCCTCAGCATAGTTACCCTTGTCAAAAGCCAGGGCACCTAAATTATTGTAGGCACGGACATCCTCAGGATACTGCTTGACAGCCGTGCGATAGATGTTCTCCTTCTCTGCATCCGTCTTAGCCAGAGAGGCGGCATACAACAGTTCCTCAATGCTCAACTTGCTGGCATCATTCTTCAACTGGTCCTGAATCTGCTGGTCGCTACGTCCCATGGTTTCGTAATTAATGGTCATACGGGCACGGCGCAGTTCCGGCAGGATGCCATCGGCCAGTTCCTTGAAACCATGACTCATATTCTTAATCTGCTGCTCACGTTCCTCAGGATCCTGATACATCGAGAGCACACGCAGAATGACGTCCTTGTCCTGGATATTCGAGGCCCTGACCAGTTGCTGGAATCCTTCCCAGTCCTGAGCGGTATAGTTAGACTCCACATCACCGTCCATCTTGGCCTGCTTCAGCTGCTGCTTCACGTAGTTCTCGGTATTCTGCTGACGCTTGTTTGCCAGTTTCTCGTTCAGGGCCACACCACCATCGGGCGAAGCGTAGGCAGACACCTGCACATTCTTCAATGCCAGATTCTGGTTGTTGGCACTGATACGCTGCAACAGACTTACGAATTCCTGTACAGAACCGTTCTTCAACTCGCTCTTGCGCAGTTCGGCCTGCTGAATCAGGAAGCGGATGTTGGCCTCCTGCTTCTGGGCAATGGTACGCTCGAAAGCAAAGGATGCCGTAGCCGGACGGGCTGAGGTCAGCGTCATACGATACAACTCACTCGTGGCCAACACACCGTCAGCCAACTTCAGGGGTTCCACCTCCTTCTGCTTGTCACTGATGCTGGCATCGAACTCCAGCCACAGCTCACTCTTGTGCATCGCAGGCACATAGTCAAAACGTGTCTTGATGGTAAAGTTGCCACCCTCTTTATAGTTAACGACCTGGTCATTGCCTTGCACCTTTTCACCCTGCAGGGTTATGCTCTGGCCCTTGACCTTCTGCTGTACGCCGTCCTGCACGTAGCGCAATACGGGTGTCATGGTCATCACGGCCTTCTTATGCATATACTTGGCAGGAATTACACCACTGATGGTAACGTCCACCTTACCCTGCTCAACTTTCAGGATGGTAGGCACCGCCGTCACATTCTCTTTTTTCATGGGGGCCAACTTTGCAGCCCCAGCTGTCAACGTTACAGTAGCCAACAGCATCAATAGCCATTTCTTCATGATTATTTAATTATTTAATTCTTAACTCTTAATTCTTAACTAGCGAAGCGCCCCCAGCACTTGTTCACTAATCGCCTTCATGCCCTTCTGATTGGGATGACCTGACTTTTTCTCGATATCCTTCAACTGGATTACCGGAATGCCATAATGCTTACAGATGACGGCTGTCGATTCCGTAATCTCCTTACGCAGTTCCGTGTTCTGGATAAAATAGATGCGGGCGTTGGGATAACGTGACTGGGCGTCATTCAGTAATTTGGCCAACGCAGGACGATAGGTGTACAGGTCGACACGTTTCCAGTCCTTATAGATGTATTCGCCCACCTTGGCTCCACACCAGCTGTCATTGGTATTACCGAATATCAGCAGGATATCAGGACTACCCACGCGGGGCAGACGGGTGATAAACGAACGGTCGCTGTAATCCTCGTCATTATAGCCCGTATAGCCAATCGTTGCACCACTATACGACTCATTCTTCTCCAACAGGTAGCCGCCTTCCTTCACGACCTGCCACCACCATGTCTGGCGCACATCGTTGACGTCCGTATTTCGGGCGTCCATCGGTTCAAAATACCAAATGGCATTTCCTTCAGGGATATAGTTCTGGTAGGTGGAATACGAGTCACCCAAGATGCTGATTCTCAGGCGTTGCTGCGCAACAGCTGTCAATGACAGCAGCAGGGCAAATAGAAAAATACTTCTCTTCATCATCATACATGTTTATATTTTGGGGTACAAAGATAGTGCAAACCGAACGAAAAACCAAATTATTTTGTTTTTATTAAGCTTACAGGGGGGGCAGCCCCTTCAGAACTGCCCCCCTATTTTGAAAGTTGTGTTATTCAACTTTCGCAAGCTCCGCTTGCTCTGTAGATAAAGGGAGTTAGAAGGAGATAGAAGAAGATAAATGACAATTGTTTTTCTGCAGAATCACCGCAGATGGAGTAATGTCCTCTATCTTCCGCCGCTGAAAAGCGGCTATC
>JAFVHO010000209.1 GCA_017474485.1 Prevotella sp. | reverse complement strand
CTGGCTTGGTATGCTCAGGCTGAGTACAACTACAAAGGTCGCTACTTCCTGCAGGCTAACCTGACAGTAGAAGGCTCTTCACGATTTGGACGTGATGGCGGTGATTTCCGCGCCTTCAAAGCACCTTGGGGCATATTCCCAGGCATACAGGCTGCATGGGTGATTAGCAATGAGCCTTGGATGGCTAAGATCAAGCCTATCAACTACCTGCGCCTGAGTGCCGGTTACGACGTCAGCGGTAACGATGACATCGACTACTATGCTGCTCGCAGCTATTTCAGCAGCTCACAGTTCTTAAATGCCATTGCAGGACTCAGCTTCGATGGTATCGGCAACACGAAGATCCAGTGGGAAACAACCCGTCGTTTGAACGTAGGCATAGAGACCAGTCTGTTTGACAACCGTCTGAGTTTGAGTGCCAACTACTTTAGTTCTACTACCAACAACCTGTTGACAAGACAGTCATTAGGATTCCTCAGCGGTCTGGATGAGAACTGGACCAATGACGGTAAGCTCAAGAACCACGGATACGATGTATCAGCAGCCGTAAAGGTTCTTGCCTTAAAGGATTTCCAGTGGGAGTTAGGTGGTAGCATCGGACACTACAAGAACGAAATCACTCAGTTACCTGAGGGTAAGGAGTTTGTTGACACAGATATTTATGGAGGTACCATCCGCACACAGGTAGGACATGCTGCCAACCTATTCTATGGTTACCAGTCACTCGGTGTATTTGCTACTACCGAAGAGGCAGAGCAAGCTGGACTCTATGTGATGGCCGAGAATGGTATAGACAAGAACTATTTCAAAGCAGGTGATATTCACTTTAACGACCTCAATGGCGACCATCAGATTACAGAAGCAGACCGCACCATCATCGGCGATCCCAACCCTGACATCTATGGTAATATCTTCACAACATTTGCATACAAGGGACTGAAGCTTGACCTGCGTTTCAACTATTCGTTGGGCAACGATGTCTATAACTACATGCGCTCACAGTTAGAGGGTGGTTCACGATTCATGAACCAGACTACAGCCATGTTGCGCCGTTGGCAGGTAGAAGGTCAGGTAACAGACATACCTCAGATTACATTCCAAGATCCTATGGGTAACTCACGATTCAGCAACCGTTGGATTGAGGATGGCAGCTATCTCCGCTTGAAGAGTATTACCTTAAGCTATGACCTGCCTATGAACAACGAGTATCTGCAGGGTCTGCAATTCTGGATTCAGGCCAACAACGTGTTTACATGGACAAAGTATCTGGGTGCTGATCCAGAGTTTGCCATGACTTCCAACGTCATTGGACAAGGCATTGACTTAGGACAGCTGAGCCAGAGCCGTTCTATCGTGGCTGGAATAAAGATTAAGCTGTAATTAAGAATTAAGAGTTAAGAATTATGAATACTAAATTCAATAAATTCATCTTCGGTCTCTGTGCCTGCTGCGGTCTGCTCTCCTGCTCCGATTTCTTCGATCAGGAGCCAGATCACATTATCTTCGCAGAAGAAAACCACCTTAGCAATGCTACTGATACCATCTATAGCGTTACAGGTATACTGAACAAGCTACAGGCCATTGGAGACCGCACCGTCTTACTTGGAGAGGTGCGTGGCGATCTGGTAGACATCACCAGCTATGCCAATAAAGACATTCGCGAAATTGCCGAATTCAACATCAGCGATGACAACGCCTATAATGTTCCTCGTGACTATTACGCAGTGATTAACAATTGTAACTACTTCATTGCGAATGTTGATACGGCTATGAAGAATAACCGTAACGAGTATCTCTTCATGAGGGAATATGCTGCTGTCAAGGCTATCCGTGCATGGACATATCTCCAGTTGGTGCTCAACTACAACAAGGTACCTTTTGTGACGGAACCCATTCTGAGCAAGCAGGATGCCGAGAAGAGCTATCCTGATTATGACCTTCAGGCCATTTGTGAATATTTCATCAATGACTTGGCGCCGCTCACCGAACGATGGGGCAATGAATATCCCCGATATGGTACCATCCGCGGTAACGACTCACGTCTGTTCTATTTCCCCATCAACATTGTATTGGGTGACCTCAACCTTTGGTTAGCCAGCACGACAGGTAGTACAACCACGTATCGCGAAGCTGCATACCGTTACTATAAGTATATCAACGAGCGTAACGGTGACAACTCCGCCTACCCCACTGGCATTAATTATTACCAATGGGAACCAGGTACCACCAATTGGGATGGTATTTCTGGCTACATTTCCGGTAGTCTCACGTCTGAGAATTATGCAGCAAACTCGGAAATCATTACCATGATTGCAGGTGACTCTATCCCCGCAGAAGGTAACTACAGTGAATTGCGTAACCTCTTCAACTCAAACGTTGACAACAACTATCATGTCAGCATTGTTCCTTCACAGTACATGTTCGACCTGTCGGAAAGTCAGAAACACTGCTGCTTGGGCACCAATGGAACAACTACATACTATGTTCCCGAAGGCTTGACCAATCACAGGTCTGGCGACCTGCGCCTATATTGGTATTACTCATGGGGTTGGGCAACAAACCGTGATACAGGTGAGCGCATGGAGACATCGTATATCGACAAGCACACCACGCAGAATATACATATCTACCGCAGATATATGCTCTACCTCCGACTGGCAGAGGCTCTGAACGGTGCAGGATTCCCCCGTGCAGCTTTCCAGATCCTGTCAACAGGACTTAACAATGAAATCAAGGATGAATATGTATATCCCTACTGTTCTGAGAGTGACTCTATCTGGCTGAGTCGTCTGGACTTCGACAATGAACGCTATCAGGTTTACACCGCTATAGAATATGCAACAGGACGTAGCCAGCGTTCACCCAACACCATCGGTATCCACACTCACGGTTCAGGATGGACACCTATGAATGAATACTATAAGTTGCCTGAGGCTCCCATGCCAGATCCTGTTGACGAAGATGGTGATGGTATTCCTGACGAGCCTGTCATCATTGCGAAAGATACACCAGAACTGATTAAGAAGCAACAAGAGGTCGTTGACGCCCTGTTACTGAACGAATGTGGCTTGGAATTAGCTTTCGAAGGAACGCGTTTCTATGACATCATGCGCTTCGCCTTCCGTCAGACCGAGAAAACCCCAGAAGAGTTCCTCGCTGAGCAGGTTGCCACTCGCCGTGGTAAGGACAAAGTTGATGAAACACTGAAGGGTCGTCTCATGAACAGGAACAACTGGTACCTCAAATGGAAAGGCCAAATTGGATTATATTAATAGAACTTCATCATCAAAAAGAGGGTTGCTCATTCGAAGCAACCCTCTTTTATGAATCGGATAACAGCATTGCGAATACTGGTAAGGCCGAATTCTGCAGGATTCACTTCCTTGATGGGAATCCAAAGGGCCTCAGCGGCATCATCGGCAGCTTTGATGGGCGGCATCTCACCGTGGACACGGACTAAAAAGTCCATATCGAGCGTATGAACGCCCATGCCGCTATATTCATATACGTTCGGTGAGGAAAACAGATACTGGATCTCAGCGATGTCAAGCCCCGTTTCCTCCTTGATTTCACGACGCATACCATCTTCCACCGTCTCATACATATCCACAAAGCCACCCGGTAAGTCCAGTGTCCCTTTGGCAGGCTCCTTGGCACGACGCACGACGAGCATTTCCTGCTTGTCGTTGACAATAAAGGCTGCCGTAGCCGAACAGGGGTTGGCATAATAGGTAAACCCACAATCCTGACAACGCTTGCTTTTAAAGTTGTTGATCTCAAAATGCTTACTACCACATACAGGGCAGTATGCGAATTTATCTAACGGGTGAGCCATGACATTATTCCTTTTATAGACCAAGTTCCTTTTTACGGGCTTCGCCAAATGCTGGCGACACATAGTTCTGAAGACTGCCACAAACCTCGGCAGAGAACTGCTGTCCACTACTGATGAGGCTATCCCACTGCAGTTCCGTTAATCCTTGTTCCAATTGCTCGCGCGTGACACCGTCACGAATCAGGCCAAACAGTAAACCAGCGTTAAAGTTATCGCCAGCACCAATGGTACTCACCGTTTCAATAGGCGTAATAGGATACTGCTTATGGAATCCGCCATTGCTAAACAGTTCGATGGGTTCCGATGCCTGCGTATAGATAAACTGTTTGGTATAGAACATGATTTCCGAACGATAGATGGCCGAGGCATCCGTCTTATGGAAAAGTATCTCGAAATCTTCCGACGAGCCACGTACGATATCTGCCAGTTCAAAGTTCTCCAGTAAATTGGCTCTCAATCGCATGGCCTCGTTCTGGTGGGAGGCACGGAAATTGACGTCATAATAGAGAATGGCTCCCCGTTCATGGGCATAATCCAAAAAGTCCTTCACTTGTTGACGAATAACGGGATTCAAGGCGTAATACGAGCCAAAGAGCACGATATCGTCTGGCTGAACGTCAGGATAGACGAACTCAAGGCGGTCGTTAGGATGATCCTTATAAAAGACGTAGTCGGCATCGTTCTTTTCATTCAGGAAAGCCAGCGACAGGGGCGACTTTGTATTCGGATATACACAGACACTCGATGCCGGACAGCCGTTCTGTTCCAAAAAACTTGTTATCAACCGCCCGACACGATCATGACCCGTCTCACTGATAAAACCCGTACTGATACCTGCCCGTCCCAATGATATGATTGCATTAAACGTACTGCCACCTGGCAATGCACTGATGGGTTGCTCGTCACGGAAAATAATGTCGAGCACGGTCTCTCCTATTCCTATTACCTTACGCATAATCTATATTTTTCGTGCAAAATTACGAAAAGTTGAGAGCAGAACAAAAGATTTTAATCTTTTTTATTACCTTTGCAATCGAAATGAAAAATTACAATATAGCAACCCTGCCCAACGGACTGCGCATCATACACCTCACGTCACCATCGCCAGTGGTGTATTGTGGCATCGGCATTGCTGCCGGGTCACGCCATGAGAAGCCTGGCGAAGAGGGTGTCGCCCACTTCTGCGAGCACATGAGTTTCAAGGGGACTCGCCGCCGTTCGGCTATCCAAATTCTCAACTGTCTGGAAAGCGTTGGTGGCGACCTGAACGCCTTCACCAACAAGGAAGACACCACATTCTATGCTGCCATCCAAAAGGAACATTTTCCCCGTGCCGTCGACCTGTTGACGGATATTGTCTTCTGTAGCCAATATCCCCAGCACGAAGTGGAGCACGAGGTAGACGTCATCTGCGACGAGATCGAGAGTTACAACGACTCGCCTGCCGAACTCATCTACGACGTCTTTGAAAACCAACTGTTCAAAGACCATCCCCTGGGACATAATATATTAGGTACACGCAAGCAAGTACAGCAATTCACCTCGCAACATGCCTTCCGTTTCACCAACCGGTACTATCGTCCAGACAATGCCATCTTTTTTGTCTATGGAGATGTCAACTTCTCACGGCTCGTGAAGAGTTTAGAGGTGAGAGGTGAGAAGCTGGAGGGGAGAGAATACCCTCAGAATCAGCAACCAGACATTTCCCTCACCTCTCCCATCTCACCTCTCACCCCTAACCCCCAGCACCATCAGGCCCATGTCATGTTAGGATGCCAGTCGTTCAGCTATGACGACCCGCGGCGCATGCCCCTCTTCCTGCTCAACAACATCCTTGGCGGACCAGGCATGAATGCCCGTCTGAACCTGAAACTGCGTGAACAACACGGACTGGTATATACCGTCGAGAGTTCGATGGCCAGCTACAGCGATACGGGTGTATGGAGCGTCTATTTCGGTTGCGACCATCACGACGTGAAGCGTTGCATCCGACTGGTCAGTCGCGAACTGGACCGTATGATGCAGACTCCCCTAAGCGACAGACAGCTGGCAAGTGCCAAACGACAGTTGAAGGGGCAGCTTACCATTGCCGCAGACAATCGCGAGCAGTTTGCCCTCGACATGGCCAAACATTTTCTGCACTATGGCAAGGAGCGCAGCCTCGACCAGCTGATAGCACAGATTGATGCCATTACGGCACCCCAACTTCAGGATGTGGCCCAACAGCTGTTTGCGCCAGAGCACATGCAACAACTCATCTTATAACACAATGGAACAACTACTGCATTATTGCTGGAAACATAAAATGTGGCCGTTGCAGGGCCTGCAGACCACTGACGGTCGTCGCGTGGAAGTCATAGACCCAGGCCTGCACAATCACAATGCCGGCCCCGACTTCTTCAATGCCAAAGTCAAGATAGGCGATACCCTCTGGGTGGGCAATGTGGAGATTCACGACCGTGCGTCACACTGGTATCAGCATGGTCACGACAAGGACGAGCATTATAATAATGTGGTGCTGCACGTCGTAGGCGAAGCCGATCGTGACGTACAGACACTGGAGGGCAACTTCGTACCGCAACTGTGTCTGACGGTTCCGCCGTCAGTAAAGCAGAACTATGCAGAACTGCTGAAAACCGACCAGTATCCTCCCTGCTATAAGATTATCCCTACGCTGACGCCACTCATCGTCCATTCGTGGATGGCTGCCCTACAGACGGAACGACTGGAGCAGAAGACCATTGCCATTCAGCAAAGGGCCAAGGAGCGTAATGGCTCGTGGGAGGATGCCTATTTCCAGACATTGGCACGCAACTACGGCTTTAGCATCAATGGTGACGCCTTCGAAGAGTGGGCACGCCACATTCCTTTGAGTGCCGTGGGCAAACATCGTGACGACCTGTTCCAGATTGAAGCCATCTTCATGGGTCAGGCCGGCCTTCTGGAGCTCAACACCATTCCGGAACGCTATCAGCAACAGGCACTCAACGAAGGCTATTTTGCCAAGTTGCGCAACGAATACCAGTATCTGGCCCATAAGTTCCAGCTACAGCCCATGAACGCCCAGCTGTGGCGATTCCTCCGGCTGCGTCCGCAGAACTTCCCCCACATCCGTATTGCACAGCTGGCCAACCTCTATTACCAGCGCAAGGCAGGACTGTCAGAACTGATAGAATGCCCTGATGTCGTCAGCCTCAGCGAGAAGATGCACACGCAGGTGACGCCCTACTGGGAGACCCACTACACCTTTGGTTCCGAGAGCGTCCGCAATGCCAAGCACCTGTCGCCATTCTCCATCAATCTGCTCCTGATTAACACCTGCATACCCCTGCTCTTTGCATACGGACGGCATACCTGTCGCGAAGAGCTGTGCGACCGGGCTTTCGACTTCCTCGAACAGCTCAAGGCCGAGAACAACCACATCATCCGTATGTGGCAGGAGTGCGGATTGACAGTGAAATCGGCCGGCGACTCGCAGGCCCTCATCCAGTTGAAGAAGGAGTACTGCGACAAGAAGGACTGTCTGCGCTGCCGCATTGGTTACGAATATTTAAAGAGAACATAAGCAACGGACTACAGGACTAACAGGACCATCTCTACACAAGAAAAAAGTCCTTAAGTCCTGTAGTCCTTGCAAAAGAAAAGATTATGAATAAATACATTTTTGAAACCCGTATGGAGGTTCGCGACTACGAGTGCGACATCGAAGGCATTGTCAACAACGCCAACTACCTCCACTATACCGAGCACACGCGTCACCTGTTCCTGAAGACGTGTGGCCTGTCGTTTGCCGAGATGCACGAAAAGGGCGTCGATGCCGTCGTGGCCCGTATGAATCTGCAGTTTAAGACGCCCCTGCGCTGCGACGACGAGTTCATCTCGCGTCTGTGGCTCGAAAAGCAGGGCATCAAGTACGTCTTCCACCAAGACATCTTCCGTGCCTCCGACGAAGCACTCTGTTTTCGTGGCGACATCACGCTGGTGTGTCTCATCAACGGACGACTGAGCGACAGCGAAGACTACAACCAAGCATTTGCAGCCTATCTATGAACGACGAAACATACTACGCGATAGCACTGACCCGCATGACGGGCTTCAACCAGCCAATGGCCTTACAGCTCTATCAGGCATTGGGCAGCGCCATGGCGGTTTACGACCATCGCAACGATATTGGCGACGTGGTGCCTGACACGACACCCCGTCTGCGCCAAGCCATGAAGAACTGGGACGATGCGCTGAAACGGGCTGCTGCCGAAATGGCATTCGTCACCAAGAACAACATCCGTGTGCTGACCTTGGGCGATGCTGACTATCCACAACGCCTCAGCGAATGTCCCGATGCGCCCCTGCTATTATATTATAAAGGTAGTGCCGACCTCAACCAGCGTTACGTGCTCAACATCGTGGGCACACGTCATTGCACTACCTACGGACAGGACCTCATCCGCCGTTTCATTTCCGACCTGCGCACGCTGTGTCCACAGGTGCTGGTGGTCAGCGGACTGGCCTATGGCATTGATGTCTGTGCCCATAGCAACGCCCTGCAACAAGGCTTCGAAACCGTCGGCGTGCTGGCTCACGGACTGGACCAGATCTATCCCTATGCCCATCGCGACATTGCCGCACAGATGCTGAAGCAGGGCGGACTGCTCACCGAATATATGAGTCAGACGGAAGCATTGCCTAACAATTTCCGTCAGCGCAACCGTATCGTGGCTGGCATTTCCGACGGAACCATCCTGGTCGAAAGTGCCATCAAAGGTGGAGGGCTCATTACCTGTCGTATTGCCCAGGAGTATGGACGCGACGTCTTCGCATTCCCCGGAGCCGTAGGCATGCCCTATAGCGAGGGCTGCAACAAGATGATTCGCAACAACACGGCAGCACTCATCACCTCGGCAGCAGACTTCCTGGAAAACATGGGGTGGAAAACCGTTCAGCAGAAGTCTGAAACGATTGAACGACAACTGTTTCCTGACCTGACGCCACAAGAGCAGCAAGTCGTCAGTCTGCTCCAGCAAACCAACGACTTGCAACTAAACATCATCAGTGTCAAAACCAATATCCCTATCGGCCAACTGACGGCCCTGCTCTTCTCGCTCGAAATGAAAGGCATAGTCAGACCGTTGGCTGGCGGCACCTATCATCTGCTGGCATAGCCAATCAATAGGCCTGTTCGTGCACACCCTTCACGGCACGACCGCTGGGGTCATTCATATTCTTAAAGGCGGCATCCCACTCCAGGGCGATGGCGGTGCTGCAAGCCACGCTGGCCTCGCTGGGCACACTCTTGGCGGCACTGTCGCTGGGGAAGTGCTCGGCGAAGATACTGCGGTAGTAGTACTCCTCCTTATTCTTCGGCGGGTTGATGGGGAAACGCTCGGCGGCATGCGCCATCTGTTCGTCACTGACCGCTGCCGTCGTGACGGCTTTCAGGGTGTCAATCCACGAGTATCCCACACCGTCGCTGAACTGCTCCTTCTGTCGCCAAGCCACCTCTTCGGGCAACATGTCGGCAAAAGCCTCACGCACTATCTTCTTTTCAATGGTGTCGCCCGGGCACATCTTCGCTTCGGGGTTCGTCCGCATGGCGACATCCAGGAATTCCTTGTCCAAGAACGGCACGCGACCCTCCACGCCCCAGGCACTCAGACTCTTGTTGGCACGCAGACAGTCATACATATACAGCTTCGAGAGCTTGCGCACGGTCTCCTCATGAAAGTCCTTGGCCGTCGGCGCCTTATGGAAATAGAGGTAGCCGCCGAATATCTCGTCGGCACCCTCACCTGAGAGCACCATCTTGATACCCATCGACTTGATGACACGGGCCAACAGGTACATGGGGGTAGAGGCACGAACAGTAGTGACGTCGTAGGTCTCGATGAAGTAGATGACGTCGCGGATGGCATCCAGTCCCTCCTGAATGGTATAGTTGATTTCGTGGTGCACGGTTCCGATATGGTCGGCCACCAACTTGGCCTTCGCCAGGTCAGGCGCACCCTTCAGTCCCACGGCAAACGAGTGCAGGCGGGGCCAGTAGGCACGCGTCTTCGAGTCGTCCTCAATACGGTGCTCGCTGAACTTCTCGGCCAGTGCAGAGATGACGCTGGAGTCCAAGCCACCACTGAGCAGCACGCCGTATGGCACGTCACTCATCAGCTGACGCTTCACGGCAGCCGTCAGCCCGTCGCGAATAACCTCAACGCTGGCAGGATTATCCTTCACCGCATCATAGTGCATCCAGTCACGACGGTAGTACCACTTCTGCCCTGGGTCCACACTCCAATAATAGTGTCCCGGCAGGAATGGCTCATAGCGCTCGCACTGCCCTTCAAGGGCTTTCAGCTCTGAGGCCACATAGACAGTGCCGTCACTGTCGTAGCCAATATAAAGAGGTATCACGCCTATCGGGTCGCGGGCTATCAGGAACTCGTTCTTTTCCTCATCGTAGAGCACAAAGGCAAAGATACCGCTGAGGTCTTCAAGGAAGTTGATGCCCTTTTCACGATATAGAGCCAAGATCACTTCACAGTCCGACCCCGTCTGGAACTCATATTGTCCGGCATAGAGGCGACGGATTTCCTGATGGTTATAGATTTCGCCATTGACAGCAAGCACGTGCTTTTTGTCTGGTGAGAACAGGGGCTGACCGCCACTCTCCGGGTCTACGATGCTCAGTCGCTCGTGGGCGAGGATGGCTGAGCCGCCACAGTATATGCCACTCCAGTCCGGTCCGCGGTGGCGGATTTTCTGACTCATCTTCAATGCCTTATCGCGCAGCTCGTGCGTCTGCTCCTTCACATTCAATATTGCTACTATTCCACACATATTCTTTGCTGTTTTACTTTTTTACCTTTTGCTGTTTTACTTTTTTACCTTTTTACTTTTTTACCTTTTATTAGGCTGCAAAGTTATAACAAAAAAGAAAGGAAGCCATCAGCTCCCTTTCAATTTGTTTGTTAAAACTAAGACATTCTGACAATCTGTAAAGCAATTCCGTCAATCCACTATCCGTTTGCTTATCTTTTGCACAGAATCAGCATCATATTGTTACAAACTGTCACCGCCATACCCGAGGGGGGCCGACGGCTTAGTCCTCGTCATCGCCGCTGGGTGAAGGCGTGGGCGTGTCGCCACCATCGTCACCACCGCCACTTGGGTCGGGCGTAGGCGTCGGCGTATCGTCACCGCTCGGAGCCGGTGTGTCGCCACCCTCGTCGGCATCCTGCTGACCCTCGGGCGTGGGCACCTCTACGAAGCGGAACTCCTTCTCGTCGTTCAGGCGCGAGGTCAGCTCGGCAGCGGGGTCGAACAGCACGGTAATCTTCGCACCGGCCGAGGTCACCAGCTTCTTATCCTTCTGGCTCTTGCCGCTCACTTTCAGCTTGAACGTGCCCAGACCGTCTATCGATACGGCGTTGCCGTTCAGCAGCTCGTCGATAATCGACTGCGGGAAATCAGCAAACACACCGTTGATTTCACCCACCGAGAACGTCGAGCCGCGCGCCATGCGCTTCGACAGCTGCGTCTCCGTGACCGTTGACACTCGGGTCCACTGCGGGAAGTAAATCTCTTCCCTCGTCTGCGGGTTTACACCCTTTTTCTTGATTAAGCTAATCATAATCCGAATAGTTTAAAAGGTTCATAAAATCAGGTTACTTATCTCGTTATCCGCATCGCCGTTTCCATTGATGCGCATGATTTGCTTCGATGATGCGCATGATTCACTCGAATGATGCGCATGATTGCCTCCGATGATGCGCATGACCGTTTCCAGCCATGCGCATTAACCTCTCCGGCATTCATTCATCCTCCCAATCTTCATCCCATACGTCGTTAAATCTATTGGCGCCGGCCTCGCTATCCCACCAGGGTGCATTCCTCATGGGGTCGCCGCTTCCTGCCAATATCTGGCACTTGTGGTCCATTTTAACTTCTTTGAGCGATGGCTTCATATATTCCTTTTTCATTGCTGTGTCCTCCTTACTTGATTACAATCTTACGCCCATTGTTAATATACAGTCCCTTCTGCGTTGGCTTACCGCTGAGCTTTCTGCCCTGCAGGTCGTACCAATCGTCAGCGCCAGCATAATTGTCAATTGTCAATTGTCCATTGTCAACTGATAAAGTGCCGATGGCGGTCACGTCGCCGTTACGGCTCACGAGGCGCACGGTGATGCTGGCGGGCAGGTCGTCGCTTGCAGCACGGTTCATGCTGGGGGCCGGGGCCGGGGCTGACGTGCCGACGTACGACAGATAGCAGCGCATGGGGTTCATCCATGCACCCGTGGCTAAGCGGACGAACTGCCCGGCCACCACTTCCTCACCGTGAACAGCGGTGCCATCATGGGCTGCAAAGCCGTAGTCCTTGCTCGTTTCCGTCCACGTCTTCCCTTTGTACGTGCCGTAGAAATTCCAGTCGTAATCCGTCGTGGCGCCGCCATAGAGACCATCGTTAGCCGTCGTGGGCAGCAGCGTCACGACTCCGCCCGTCATGCTCGAGATGTTCGGGAACGTCATCGTCGTGGCATTCGGCATGAACAGATACGGCGTGTTGGCCGTCAGCGAGGTCACAGCCGTATTGCCCGGCTCCTTCATCGTGCAGACCCATATATGCTGGTCATAGTCGTATGTCACTTCCTTGAAGCCGTAGAACTTGCCGCCCTCGTTGCCGTCGCAGATATAGCTGAACGGCAGTATCACCGTCGCGGCCTGTGCTGTGTTGAACGGGCGGTTGTAGGTCACGCTCTTGATATTGCCTACCTCCTCCGTGATGTTCACACCCACGAGGTTGTTGCCCGTGCCGTTGATGGTCACGTCGGCCCTCTCGTTCCAT
>JAFVHO010000033.1 GCA_017474485.1 Prevotella sp. | reverse complement strand
GTATCAGTCAGTATTCCGCCTGACTAACAACCATTGTGCTGCTTATCCTATCGTGAGCTATATGGAGGCTACTGCTGATCCCCGTATTGGTTATGCCATCAAGCCACGTTCTAGCGATAATACCTATGTAGGTCAGTTCCCAGGTTCGAAGCAAGAGCCTAAGATTGTAGGCACTTCTTATAAGAATCAAGACGTGAGCACCATTAACTATGATGTAACACATAGTATGCCTATTTACCTTTTCACTCAGAGTGAACTGCAGTTCCTGATTGCTGAGGTTTATTACCGCTTTAGCAATAACGCAGTTGCTGCACAGGCTGCTTATGAGGCTGGCGTTGCCGCTGATTTCTCACTGCGTGGTATTGCAGGGGCTGATGCTTTCTTAGCTTCTGCTGGTAGTTGGGCTAATGCAGCCAACAAGCTGAACCTGATTTATATGCAGAAGTGGGTCGCTCTCTTCATGCATGACCATATGGAGGCTTGGTCGGAGATTCGCCGTACTGATGTACCTGCTCTGTCAAGTCATAGCGCTTTCGAGATATTGGCTGATGGTACGCTTTATACTCCTGGTGAACTGATTGCTCCTGCAGTCAATAAGAAGGGTAACAACAACATCGCTATGAGTATTCCTTACTCCAGTGACTCTCGTAAATACAATGTTAATACGCCTTCGAAAGCTCGTCAGGTTACTGACAAGGTGTTCTGGGATGTGAAATAAAAACGTATAATTGAGAATTAAATATGAAAAAGATATATTTATTTGGACTGCTGCTTTGCATGATGGCCTTAGGCTTAACGTCGTGCAATAAAGATGACCAGTCGACCGATACCCGTGTTACATACTATGTCAACATGGATTTGCAGGGTGATGAATTAACCTTGGTAGCTCTAGGAACTCCCTACAACGATGCAGGCTGTAAGGCAGAACTCAATGGTGAGGACTATACGCCCAAAGTTGTGGCTGAAGGTATTCAGAATGTTGACGTCAACAAGGTTGGCTTCTATGATATTACCTATACTGCTGTTAATCCTGATGGCTATTCTGCATCAGTCAGCCGCACTGTCGTTGTCTATGACCCAAGTGTGACAGCTTCAATTGCTGGTACCTATTCTACAGACATGGCTGCTACCAAGTATGGCACTGCAGGAAAGACCTTTGCCGACTATGCTCCAGCATATGGCAATACAACTCAGTGCGTAGGTATCACATTCACGGAAGTAGCTCCTGGTATCTATTATGTCAATGACCTGCTTGGTGGTTGGTATAATCAAATTCGTGCCTATGGTACAAAGTATTGTATGACGGGTTATGTATCCCTGAATCCTGACAATACGCTGACCCTTCAGTCGAGCTTAATTGCTGGTTGGGGTGATGGTCTTGATTATATTAAGGATAGCCAGTGTGATCCTGCTGCTGGTACGATTAAGTACAGTCTGTCGTATGCTGGACAGATTTTCATGGACATTGTATTGAATAAGGACTAAAAGATAGTAATAATTATGAAAAAGTATATTTCTTTTGCATTGATGACCATTGCTCTCTCGTTTGGCTTTGCCAGTTGCGATGTGGAGACCAATGAGGAGCCTGGTGGAACAAATGTGCAGAATATGGCAGGCCGTTGGGTTGTCAGTGTTAGTCAGGTTGACGAGAATGGCAATGTGAAATATCAGCCAGAGGATTTGTTTGGAATAATGGACATAGACCTCTTTACATTCAATACAGCTGCCAACTCTTCTACTGAAATGTGGATTGACGATGATGGTAAATTCTGGGCTTTTAAGTTCAAGATGCTCGTTGATTACGTAGCTGGTACCTTCTCAGTCACAAATGTTCCTTATGATGCTGCTAATCAGGAGATAGCTGATGCTATTGCCGCAGGTCAGACTCCAAAGGACAAAGACGGAAATGATCTCGTTGCGGAGACAGCAACTATTAGCGATGGAAAGATTATGTATGGTGCAGGCCATAACATTCATGGTATGCCAACCGACAGTATTTCGTTCTACATTACATTTACTGACGATTCCTATGGTGCAAGATTTGGCTATGCCAAGCATCTCGTCACAGGAACACGCTACTCTGGATTCTATGAGTAAATAGAATTAGAATGTTATAAACAATATTCGGGAAGTGCACCTCGCAGGTGTCACTTCCCGATTTTTTTTGCCCTGTCATTTTAGGTTATCGCTCGTGCCTTGCTTGCTTATCGCTCGCGCCTTGCTTGCTTATCGCTCGTGGCCCGCGAGTGAACTCCTCGTGGCTCTTCTGCTTATCGCTCGTCGCCTTCGAGCGATAAGCGGGTGGGCTGCTTGCTTATCGCATGACGCAAATCATTGGGATCGAACGTCGGCTCTTTTCCATAAGCAGAAGACCTGCCCCAAAAACGCGCGGCTCCTGACTTTGGCGGTTTTAACACTACCATGGATAAAACAAACTTGAACCCCTGATAAATAGGGAATTCTGCATGAGACATGGGTGACGCAGAAAGCTGGCGCTACATTAATAAGGATAACAAAAACATGCTGCACCTTCTGCACCCTATGCACCTGAAAATGTTTCAACAAACATCTTATAAAATCCTACATGACTGAGGTTTACATTTCTAAAGACTCCATTTTCACAAACGGAATAGCTACTCGAAAATGCGCAACTGCCATACAATTTTCTGCTGCCACTACGGCTCTGAATTCTCGAGAAAATTCAACCAAACGGTGGCCCCGTTTGAAAAAATAGCGGCTCCGTTTGGAAAAATAGCGGCTCCGTTTGGAAAAATAGCGGCTCTATTTTTTCGTAAAGTGCCTCTAAATTTTGCAAAACAAGTTGTTTTACTACAACCAGTAGCCTTTATGTTGGTATGTCGCACCATTATGCGAAGTAACAGCGGCGCTTTTATGTAGGATAGGGTGTGCGCATTTTTGAATGATAATTCGTGCTCTGAAAAGCGCATGACATCTATATAACAAGCTGTAAACAAGTATAATGCGTCTATTTGTTGAAATTCTTTCAGGTGCACAGGGTGCAGAAGGTGCACCATGTTTTTGTTGACGTCACATTTATTTCTAAATACTTCTGCATTAATTCCAAATACTTCGGCATTATTAGACAATATATCCCTTCTTCTTCATCCAAATAGGAAAGAAGTAGTCGTAAACATAATACTCGTTATGTTCGCATGTAATGAAATCTTTTTCTATCAATCCCCTGACGGCTGAGACTGCAGAACTTGAAGATACAAGGCGATGTTTACGTACAAACTGACCACTGGATATGTTTCTTGCCCGTCCCTCCTGTGCTATCGCTAAGAAAGTGATACGTTGCTTTTCTGACATCTGGCTAAAGAGCATTTCATAATGCTCTGTGTTTAGATTGATGATGAACTCAATGGCATCATCTATCATATCAGCTGTACAGTGTTCCCCTTTTGGCGTATTCATAAACAAAACATTCATCACTCTTTGCAGATAGGCAGTAACACCGTTAAATCGCTGGTACACTTGTTGGACAACATCTGCATCAAGTGATTTGCCGTACGTTTCGAACAGATTAATGGCAAAAGCGGAGTATTTATCTTCCGAAATGACATCCAGGCCCATAGTTACCACCGACTGGTAGAACGGACGTGAGGGTGAAAGGAAAATCTCTGTCATTAGGTGACGCTTTGAACCGCAAAAGAGGAAAGTGGCATTGGGACATTGTTGTATGTGAGTTCTTAATGCCGCCTCGACATTCTGTCCATTAGGATATTCTGTAATCTTTTGAAACTCATCAATGGCAACCAGACAGGGTTTGTCTGCAGTACACAAATACTTGAATATCTCTTCAAGAGTCGTAGCAGGATTGATATAGTTCCCGAGACCGATTCCCCAAACAGGATTTCCGTTGATGTCAAAAGAAATCTGCTGCTGAACCGACTTGATGCTATTAAAGAACCGTTCCCAAACCTTTCTTCCCAACGGTTTCAGTTCCTCAAAGATAGCCCTGCCAAATACCTCCACGAAATCCGTTAGGGAGTTCGTTGCATATATGTCAATTATAAAGGTGTAATATGTGTCTTTGATTTCTTGTTGTGAAAAACAATGTTTAATCAGGTCTGTCTTACCCAGTCTTCTCGGTGAGATAAGTGCCATGTTGTTCTCATTGGTAAGCATCTTCAGCAAGTCTTCGGTTTCCTTGACACGATCACAGAAATATTCCGGGCCTGCATAACCTTTTGTTACAAACGGATTTTTCATATACTGATATTTACATACTTATTGCCTGCAAAGTTAAACATTTTCCTGCAATTATCAAAATTATAATTATCAAAAGTTTGATAATCATGTTTATGATATTAACAGATACGCTGTTTGAGATACGGCAGAGGTTATTTCTGGTCTTTTAAGTTTAAGATGCCCATCAACTATGGTGCTGGTACCTTCTCAGCAGAAAATATTCCTTACGATGCTTCCAATCAGGAGATAGCTGATGCTATTGCTGCAGGTCAGACACCTAAAGACAAGGATGGCAATCCTCTTGCTGCTGAGACAGCAACTATCACAGATGGTAAGATCCTGTATGGTCAGGGTCATAACATTCACGGTATGCCAACCGACAGTATTTCGTTCTACATTACATTTACTGACGATTCCTATGGTGCAAGATTTGGTTATGCAAAGCACCTCGTATCAGGAACGCGCTACTCTGGATTCTATGAATAATTAGAATAAGAATGTTATAATTTGTTCGGGAGGTATGCTACAGGGCATAACCTCCCGATTACTTTTTTGTTACTGTGTCTTAGTCCGTCCCGACGGACTGCCAGTTTGCTCCTTACGGATTGCGAGTCCGTGCCCGTCGGACTAGAATTTTTCATTAATCGGACTGAACGCGAGTCTTAGATGAAGCAATTGCAATCCTTCAATGAATCAAACGCTAATATTCGATCAATCAGACGCGAAAAATCGAGAAACATCGAAATGTCCCTCACATACTCACATGACCCTTCTCAAATGCCGATGTATAAAGGGCTGAGAGCACGTGAGGGATATTCGTTCTCCCTCACGTCTCCCTCACTTTTTTCTCTTCGAGCCCTCACATGGTTATTGTTTCGGCGTTTTTTCGTTTTTTCTTTGGAAGTTTGAAATATTATGTTTATCTTTGCAACGAATATGTAATGGAATATGGAGCAAGAAGAAGTCATTAGTAAAATCAAAACTGTGGCAATGCAAACATTGCCTCCTCGTAGCACATTGATTCTATATGGATCAAGGGCTCGTGGTGATGCTCATACTGATTCAGACTGGGATCTGTTGATTCTTCTTGACAAGCAGTCTTTGGAGGCTTCTGATTATGGAGTCGCATATCCTTTTCGTGAACTTGGTTGGGAGATTGGAGAGGAATTGAATCCGTCTTTATATACGAAGAAACAATGGAACTCGTGGTCTTACTTACCATATTATAAAAATGTAGAACGTGACAAAATAGTTATAGTATGAGCTTAAATGACGAGGAACGTCGGATTATTGTTAATCTAGAACTTGAAAAAGCTACCAATACGATGGCGCAAATTTCCGAATTGCAAAAACTAGGGTATTGGGATAATATTGCTAACAGACTCTATTATGCAGTATTTCATGCTGTGAATGCTTTGTTGATTAATGATGGTCACCCTGTAAATACGCATAGAGGGGTTATTGCTATGTTTGGAAACTATTATATACGTACTGGAATCTTTGCATCGGAAGATGGTAGGCTGTACTCTGATTTACAAACGATGCGGAACAATAGCGATTACAATTGTTCTTATGATGCCACTCAACAGGAAATAGAGCCAATGATTGAACCTGCGAGGCTTCTTATTTCAAAGGTTTCTAATTATATAAGGGAGAACGACTAATTCCGCTTACTCCGAAAGAAATAAAAATTACTCCAAGAGAAAAAACGCGTACTCCGAAAGTATTGTTTCTGTCGAAGTGTTTTTTATGTTTCAGGTCTTGGAATATAAATTTCAGGACTTGGAATATTAGTTTCAGGGCCTGAAACATTATTTTCCTCACGTGTTGGTAACTTTTAGCTTTAAGAGAAAATAATGTTATCGTTTATCCTTGAAGAACTGCTGCATCAGTTGGCGGCATTCGTCTTCAAGAACGCCAGCGGTGACTGTGCAACGGGGATGCAGGGCGTTGGGGGCGAGTAGGGTATAGCCCCGCTTGTCATCAGGACAGCCATAGACAACGCGAGGTATCTGGCTCCAGCCTAAAGCTCCAGCGCACATGGCACAGGGCTCAACAGTGACGTAGAGTGTGCAGTCGGTCAGGTATTTACCGCCTAACTCATTGGCAGCCATTGTGATAGCTTGCATTTCGGCATGGGCTGTCACGTCGTTCAGTGTCTCCGTCAGGTTGTGGGCACGGGCTATGATATGGTCTTGGCATACAACAACGGCTCCAATGGGTATTTCGCCATCGTCGTAAGCGGCCTGTGCCTCCTGCAAGGCACGGCGCATGTACATTTCGTCTTTATTTTGTTGTTCCATGTTGCAAAGTTACGAAAAAAATTAGGAATTAGGAATTAGGATTTAGGAATTATTTGTTATCTTTGCATCGTGGAATGGAAAATCATTCATATTGACGAGACAGACTCGACGAATCGCTGGCTGAAAGAAGGTTTAGCAGCGGACGACAGCGGACTTACACAGACGATAGTTAATGTTGGTGTCCGAAAAAGTCTGCTGTCGTCCGCTGCCATCAATATTGCTGTGGTTGCCGATTACCAGACAGCGGGTCGTGGCTGTGGTACGAATACGTGGGAGTCGGAGCGGGGCAAGAACCTGCTGTTCTCGTTGCTGATTCATCCTACGGATATTTCTGCTAATGAGCAGTTTCGGATTACGGAGGCTGTTTCTGTAGCTATATGCCAGACGTTGCAGAGCTATATCACTCAGAGGGTTGAAATCAAATGGCCTAACGACATCTATGTGGGTGACCGAAAGATTTGCGGCATACTGATTGAGAACCGTCTACAGGGCAGTATGATTAAAAACAGTATTATCGGTATTGGTCTGAATGTCAACCAACGTGAGTTTAAGAGTGATGCCCCTAACCCTGTTTCCCTCTATCAGTTAATAGGCAAGGAAACGGACCTTGAGGCGTTACTCAAGGCATTCCTAGCAACATTCGATGAGGCTTTTAATAGTAAAACAACTTATTTTACATACAGAGAAAGGCTCTATAGACGTCAAAAGTATGCCACTTACGCCACCAAAACAACTTGTTTTACTGCAAGGCTCATGGACGTTTTGCCTGATGGCAGGCTTTTGTTGGTGGACAAGGACGGTCAGGAACAACTTTACGCATTCAAAGAAATACAATTTATTATATAATTGCAGCGGACGACAGCGGATTTTTTCGGATTGTCCGTATTAGTCCGTGTAAGTCCGTTGCTAAAAAGAAAAAAGATTATGGCAAGATTTAAAAGGATTCTATTGAAGCTCTCAGGTGAGAGTCTGATGGGCAAGCAGGGTTACGGTATCGACCCTGAGCGTTTGAGCGACTATGCTCGCCAGATTAAGGAAGTGAGTGAGATGGGTGTGCAGATTGGTATCGTCATCGGAGGTGGAAATATCTTCCGTGGTCTGTCGGGTTCGCAGAAAGGCTTCGACCGTGTGAAGGGCGACCAGATGGGCATGTGTGCCACGGTCATCAACTCGCTGGCATTATCGTCAGCATTAGGTGCCATTGGCGTCAAGAACAAGGTGCTGACGGCTCTCCGCATGGAGCCAATTGGCGAGTTCTACACCAAGTGGAAGGCCATCGAGGCTATGGAGGCTGGTTACGTTTGCATCTTCTCGGCAGGTACGGGTTCACCTTACTTTACAACCGATACGGGTTCAAGTCTGCGTGGTATCGAGATTGAAGCCGACGTGATGCTGAAGGGCACGCGTGTGGACGGTGTCTATACGGCTGATCCGGAGAAAGATCCCACAGCCACTAAGTTTGATGCTATTACTTATAAAGAGGTACTCGCGCGAGGTTTGAAGGTAATGGACTTGACAGCTATCTGCATGTGTCAGGATAACAATTTGCCCATCTACGTATTCAATATGGACGTAGTCGGTAACTTGAAGAAAGTGATGGATGGTGAGGAAATTGGTACGTTAGTACATAATTAAGCCTCTTCAAACTCTACGTATTCGCCATCGGAGTCGTCGAAAATCTTCTTGTTTTCGCGCTCATGATGGCGATGGTCTATGATTGTTTCGCCTGTAGCCGTCTGTGTGCGACGTGCCTGCGGCTGGTATTCTTCTTCTCTTTGAGATGAATAAGTGTTCTGGGATGAATGGGTGTTTTGGGCACGCTGGCTGTACTGCTGACGTTGGCGTCCTGTCTCAGCACGTCGTTGTTGTTCTTGTTGCTCAGCAGCTTGTTGAGCAGCTTTCTTTGCTTTTTGGAGTGCACTATAGATACGACCTCCTATGAGGATGCCGATAAATATGAACACACAAAAAATAAATAGCACAAAACCTAGTATTCCTTTTAACATAGTTATCTTTTATGATTAGTAGTTACATATTCCCCTAATAGAATTTGTCATGAATCGCCGATAGGATGACGTACCACGCAATGATGGCTGCCAGTCCACTTACACCTAGCAATAACAGCATGGGGATGCAGGTAATCAGGAAAATGTATTTTACCTCGTTGCCCTTCCAGCCCCACGTTTTGAACTTCAGGGCGAACATCGGTATCTCGCTTACCAGCAGGTAGCTGCTGATAGGAATGAGCACTAAGACGATGTAAAGCCAAAAATCGGGAAGCAAATAAGGCTCAAACCATCTCTGCCAGTCGAGACTCCAAATCAACGATCCCCAAAACAGGGCATTGGCTGGCGTGGGCAGTCCGATAAACCCTAAGGCTTGACGTTCGTCGAGGTTGAACTTGGCCAGTCGCAGGGCCGAAAAAGCTGCCATGATGAAGGCCAAGTATGGCACAAATTGACAATTGACAATTGACAATTGAGAATTAAGGTAGCTGAAGACGATGGCTGAGGGAGCAAATCCAAAGGTAATGTCATCAGCCAGCGAGTCGAGTTCTTTTCCGATGGGTGAACTAACGTGCAGTAAACGTGCGCTCATGCCGTCGAAGAAATCGAACACAGCACCGATAACAATGAATAGCAGTGCCAGCTCATAGTTGCTCTGAAAAGCCCAATAGGTGGCTATGCAACCTGAAATGAGATTCAGACAAGTAATCGTGTTTGGTATATGCTTCTTCATATTTTGCAACGGACTACAGGACTTAAGGACTTTTTTATGCTAATTTCGCAATCACTGTTTGGTCACCAGTAGTTGGCTGATCCATCGTGACGCAGGCACGAGCCGTCAGAGGCAGATACACGTCAACACGCGAACCTAACTTAATAAAGCCTAAGTGTTCGTCAATATAGCATTCCTCGCCCTCTTTTGCATAAGTGACGATACGCCGTGCCACAGCACCAGCAATCTGACGACATAGTATCTCTTGTCCGTCTGGCGTCTCAATCATGATGTCAGCATGCTCATTTTCCTCGCTAGCCTTAGGCAACCAGGCCTTGTGGTAGTTGCCATTGAAGTGCTTCACAAACTTCACCTTGCCATCGACAGGAAACCAATTGGCATGCACATTGAGCGGACTCATAAAGATAGATATCATGAGTCGCTTGTCGTGAAAATAGGTATGTTCCTCAACCTCCTCAACAACTACAATCTTGCCATCGGCAGGTGCTACTACCAATTTTTCCGTATCCCCATTGAAATAGCGGATAGGACAGCGGTAGAAATTGAGCGCACTGAGCCAAAGGAAGACGAATATTCCACAAACGAATGGCATGACGACATGGCACGTCAAAGGACTTAAAGCATAGAGCAGATACCATAGTCCTGAACAAATCACAAAAATGGCTACAGCACTATAAATTAGTTCGGAAGTGCCCTCGCGGTGTATTCTGATTTTCTTGAGTTTCTTGATACGTTGTATTTTCTCTCCCATAAGAGGTGATGTCGTTTTATGTTTTCAGACTGCAAAGGTACAAAAAAAAGTGAAAAGTGAAAAGTGAAGAATTTTGGAAATGCCCTTAATTATTATGAAATTTTTTGGTTATTTCGGCTTTTCATAGTATCTTTACACCTCAAAAACGAAAAGAAGAAGCATTTATATGGAAGATTTCATACATTTACATGTACATACATATTACTCAATACTGGATGGACAGTCGAGCATCAAACGGCTTGTAGACAAAGCCGTCGGTAATGGTATGCGAGGCATGGCCATTACCGATCACGGCGATATGTTCGGTATTAAAGAATTTCACGACTATGTTGGCGGCATCAACAAAGGACGAAAGAAGGAGGGTCTGGAACCCTTCAAGCCAATCTTCGGTTGTGAGATGTACGTGTCGCGCTATGGATCGAAGTCGCTGAAGGACGACAAGAAACACCAGGGCGGTTATCACCTCATTGTGCTGGCCAAGAACTATAAGGGTTACAAGAACCTAATCAAGCTGGTTAGTCGTTCCTGGGTGGACGGCTTCTACATGCGTCCACGTACCGACCGCGAGGATTTGGAGAAATACCATGAGGGCCTGATAGTCTGCTCGGCTTGTATTGCCGGCGAGGTGCCTAAGAAGATATTGAATGGTGATATCGCCGGTGCTCGTGAGGCTATCGAATGGCATAAGCGTGTGTTTGGCGATGACTACTATCTGGAGTTGCAGCGCCATGAGGTAAAAGACCCGAGTATCCGTGCTAATCGCGAGACCTTCCCGATGCAGGAGCAGGCCAACAAAGTGCTGATAGAACTGGCCCGTGAATATGGCATTAAACTGGTTTGTACCAACGATGCCCACTTTGTAGATCAGGAGAATGCCGAGGCCCATGACCACCTGCTGTGTCTGGCAACGTCAAAGGATTTGGATGATCCTACGCGTATGCTTTACTCTAAGCAGGAATGGTTCAAAACCCGTGAGGAGATGAACGAGGTCTTTGCCGATGTGCCTGAAGCCTTGTCAAATACCCTCGAAATATTAGATAAGGTAGAGATATACAGCATCGACCACGATCCCATCATGCCTTTCTTCCCCATTCCAGAGGATTTCGGAACGGAAGAACAGTGGCGCCAGAAGTTCACAGAGGATGACCTTTTCCGTGAGTTTACCTCTGATGAAAATGGGGAAAACCCATTATCACAGGAGGAAGGCGAGAAGAAAATCAAAAAGTTGGGTGGTTACGACAAACTGTATCGCATCAAGTTCGAGGCCGACTATCTGGCCAAATTGGCTTACGAAGGTGCTGCCCGCCGTTATGGTACGCCATTGCCTCAGGAAGTCGATGACCGCGTGAGGTTTGAGTTGCACATTATGAAGACGATGGGTTTCCCTGGCTACTTCCTGATTGTGCAGGACTTTATCAACAGTGCTCGCGACGAGTTGGGCGTGATGGTCGGTCCTGGACGTGGTTCTGCTGCCGGTTCCGTGGTAGCCTATTGCTTGGGTATCACGAAGATTGACCCGTTGAAATACGACTTGCTGTTTGAGCGTTTCCTGAATCCTGACCGTATCTCGCTGCCTGATATCGATACCGACTTCGATGACGACGGACGAGGCAAGGTGTTGAAATGGGTGGAAGATAAGTATGGTCACGAGAACTGTGCGCATATCATCACCTACGCCACCATGGCCACCAAGAACTCAATCAAGGATGTGGCGCGTGTGGAGAAGGTGCCGTTGAGTATCGTCAATGCCTTGTGCAAGGCGATTCCTGACCGTTTGCCTGATGGCATGAAGATGAACCTGCCCAACGCCATCAAGTGTACGCCGGAACTTCGTGATGCTGAGGCCTCGACAGACCTTGCTCTGCGCAACTCTATCAAGTATGCCAAAATGCTGGAGGGAACGGTACGTGGCACGGGCATTCACGCCTGCGGCTTCATTATCTGTCGCGACCCGATTAGTGACTGGGTACCCGTGTCGACAGCCGATGACCCGGACTTCAAGGATACCAAGACCAACTGTACGCAATACGATGGTCACGTCATTGAGTCGACGGGTCTCATCAAGATGGATTTCTTGGGATTGAAGACGCTGTCCGAGATGAAGGAAGCCTGTGCTGTCATCAAACAGACGCGCGGCATCGATGTTGACTTGGACACCATTCCCATTGATGACCCCAAGACCTTCGAACTCTATCAGCAGGGCCGCACGATTGGTACGTTCCAGTTTGAGTCGGCTGGTATGCAGAAATATCTGCGTGAACTGCACCCCACTGTGTTCGAAGACCTGATAGCTATGAATGCCTTGTATCGCCCAGGACCTATGGATTACATCCCTTCGTTTATTGCGCGTAAGAACGGCAAGGAAGAGATCAAGTATGATATTCCCTGTATGGAGAAATACCTGAAGGATACTTATGGTATTACCGTTTATCAGGAGCAGGTCATGTTGCTGTCGCGTCAGCTGGCCGACTTCACCCGTGGTGAGAGCGACGCTCTGCGAAAGGCGATGGGTAAAAAGAAAAAGGATATCGTTGATGCCATGAAGCCCAAGTTCGTGGAAGGTGGTAAGAAGAATGGCCACGACCCGAAAATACTGGAAAAGATTTGGGCTGACTGGGAGAAGTTCGCTTCCTATGCCTTCAACAAGTCGCATGCAGCTTGCTATTCGTGGGTGGCCTATCAGACAGCCTACCTAAAAGCCAACTATCCTGCAGAGTTCATGGCAGCTATCATGTCAAGACGACGCGACCAGATTACGGAAATCACCAAGCTGATGGACGAGTGTAAGCAGATGGGAATCGACACGTTGGGTCCTGATGTCAATGAGTCGTACCAGAAGTTTGGTGTCAATAAGAAGGGTGAGATACGCTTCGGTCTGGCTGCCATTAAAGGTATGGGTGACGGTGTGGCTCAGGCTATTATTGATGAACGCGAGAAGAATGGCCCCTATAAGGATATGTTTGATTTCGTGGAACGCATCAATTTCGCACAAGTCAATCGCAAGGCCTTTGAAGCTTTGGCTCTCAGTGGTGGTTTCGACTCGTTTGGCATTCGTCGTGAGGACTTCTTTGCCCAGAATGCCAAAGGTGAGACGTTTATTGATATAGTCATGCGCTATGGTCAGAACTATCAGGCGGAGAAGCAGGAGGCACGTTTCTCACTATTTGGTGATGGCGACATAGAGATTCAACGTCCTGCGGTTCCCAAGACAGATGACCGTTGGAGTGACATTGAGCGACTGAATAAGGAACGCGAATTGGTAGGTATCTACCTGTCGGCTCATCCGTTGGACGAGTATAAGATTGTGCTCGACAACCTTTGTAACACGCGTTGTCAGGAATTAGCTGATGCCTCTAAACTATCTGATCGTGAGGATATCATCTTGGGTGGCATCGTGACAGCCGTGCGTACAGGTTTTACCAAGAATGGTAAACCGTATGGTATCGTGACCCTTGAAGACTTTGAGGGCTCTGGCGAGATGGCGCTGTTTGGCGAGGATTGGGGCGACAAGTCGGGTTTCTTTACTATTGGTGCCTCTGTCTATGTTACTGCTAAGTTAAAACCACGTTTCAGCTATAATCCTGATGGTCCTAAGGACTTGAAGATCACTGGTGTGGAGTTCCTTCAGACGGTGAAGGATAAGGCTATCGACCGTATCACTATTTCAATGTCAGCTGATATGCTCGACGACCAGATAGTAGCAGATTTGGCTGAGTTGATAGCTGAGAATCCTGGCAATACCAGCCTGTTTGTGCAACTGCATGATGCTCCTGGTAAGAAACATGTACTATTACGCAGCACAACAAAGAATATTGACGTGAAAAGCAGTCTGATACACTTTATTGAGCAGACACCTGCGTTAGATTACAAGATAAATTAGTATTCATCCTAAAAACAAAAAGATTATGGAAGTAACAATTTCAAGTGAGAATTTCGAGAGCCTGAAGAATGGCGAACAGCCATTAGTAGTTGATTTCTGGGCAACATGGTGTGGTCCTTGCCGTATGGTAGGTCCAATCATCTCTGAACTTGCAGAGGAGTTCGACGGTCGTATCGTTGTTGGTAAGTGCGATGTAGAAGAGAACGAGGATCTGGCTATGGAGTTCGGTATTCGCAATATCCCCACCATCCTCTTCTTCAAGGGGGGCCAGTTGGTCGACAAGATTGTGGGTGCTCAGGCTAAGGCCCGCATTCAGGAGAAGTTTGACGCCTTGCTGTAAAAGATAATCAAAAAGAAGGGTATGGCCAGTATTGATGATGAGCTGATGCTCGATGCTCAAGAGGATGCCCGCGAGGCGGAATACATCTTCAACCAGCTGTCGTCGGAGTTGAAAGAACGTTTTAGCACTGACGAGATTATCATGCTGATGAATCTCATCGTCGACCATTATTATGAGAGCGGTATTCTTGATGGCGACGACGAGGTGGAAATAGACCTTGAGCAGGTGGCTGAGGCCGTCTGCAAAAAAGCGAAGGACAGTGGTGCTGGTACATACGACCCTGCCGATGTGTTCTTTATCGTGCAGGCCGATCTTGACTATCAGGAACAGTCACTCGACTAAGCCTTTTGTCGCTTAGAACGTTACGAGGCGACTACCGTCTTCCTGCTCGCTGATGCTAACTCGTACGGCATCATCGGGCAGGATTTCTTCTATCAGTTCTGGCCACTCAATAAAGCAGAGTGCACCGCTATAAAAATAGTCCTCGTAGCCCATGTCGTACACCTCTTCCAATTTCTTGATACGGTAAAAGTCGAAGTGGTATATGGTTGTTGGCTGTTGGCTATTGGCTGTTGGCTCTGTGCTAATAGCTAAAGGCCAAGAGCTAAAAGCATACTCATTGATAATCGCAAAGGTAGGGGAGGTGATGACATCCTCGACGCCTAACTCTTCGCAGATGGCCTTAACAAAAGTGGTCTTACCCGCACCCATCTTGCCGTAGAAAGCAAACACGCGGTGGTCGCCAATGTAATCGATAAATTCGCGAGCAGCCTCACGAATATGTTCTATATCCTTAATCTTGATTTCCATATTTTTTCCTTTTACTTTTTTACCTTTTTACTTTTTTACCTTTACCTCATCTTTTCTTTCCTTTTAATGTTATAATCGGTATCAGCATCTCCTCCATCGAAATTCCTCCGTGTTGGAAGGTATTGCGATAGTAGCTGACGTAATAGTTGTAGTTGTTGGGGTAGGCGAAGAAATTATCACCTGTAGCAAACACGTAGCTGGTTGATATGTTGGGTGCTGGTAACATAGCCTTGCGAGGTTCCTTGATGACAAAGAGGTCCTTCGAGTCGTAAGCCAGATTCTTACCCAACTTATAGCGTAGGTTGGTGTTGGTATTACGGTCGCCTACAATCTTCACGGGATTGTTGGCACGTATTGAACCATGATCGGTCGTGATGATGACGCGATAGTCCGTTTGTGACAACTGACGGAACAAGTCGGCAATGACGGAGTGGCGGAACCACGATAGGGTGATAGAACGGTAGGCTGACTCGTTGTTGGCCAGTTCACGTACCATCTTCGACTCCGTTCGGGCGTGACTGAGCATATCGATGAAGTTGAATACCACCACATTCAGGTCGTTCTTTTTCAACGAGTTCAACTGCTGCATGAAACGGTCGGCATCCTGCGACGTATTGATTTTATGGTACGAGAACGTGTTCTTCCTGCGATAGCGTTCCAACTGTGTCTGTATCAGTGGCTCCTCATTCAGGTTCTTGCCTTCCTCTTCGTCCTCGTCAACCCATAGGTCAGGAAACATCTTGGCTATTTGGTCGGGCATCAGACCTGAGAAGATGGCGTTGCGGGCATATTGTGTGGCGGTGGGCAGAATACTGCAATACAGATCCTCGTCAATGACGAAGTCTGAAGCCAGTTCCTGTTCCAGCATCTTCCACTGGTCGTAGCGGAAGTTGTCTAACACCACTAAGAACACCTTTTCGCCCTCGTTCAACGCAGGGAATACTTTGCTCTTGAATATTTCGTTTGACATCATGGGATGCGGATTGCCTTGCACCCAGTCCAGATAGTTCTTCTTGATGTATTTGGCAAAACCGCGATTGGCCTCCTGCTTCTGCATTTCCAGCATCTCGGTCATCTGCGAGTCGGTCTGACTCAGTTCCAGTTCCCAGCGTACCAGCTTACGGTAGATGTCGGCCCAGTCCTGCCAACTGCTACAATTCATAATCTGCATCGACAGCTGTTGGAACTGTTGCTGATAGTTGGTTTGTACCGTCTCTGTTACAATTTCGCGACGATGGATGTTCTTCTTCAGTGTCAGCAGTATCTGGTTGGGATTGACGGGCTTAATGAGGTAGTCGGCTATCTGCTGCCCGATGGCTTGATTCATGATGTCCTCCTCCTCGCTCTTGGTTACCATCACCACAGGGGTTTGTGGCGACTGCTCCTTGATGCGTTGTAGCGTCTCCAGTCCTGAGAGTCCTGGCATCATCTCGTCGAGCAATACCAGGTCGAAGGTACGGTTCTTACACTCCTCAATGGCATCGGTGCCATTGGTCACCGTCACCACTTCGTAACCTTTCTTTTCCAGAAACAGCAGATGGGCACGTAGTAGTTCCATCTCGTCGTCAGCCCAAAGTAATAGTCCGTTGGTCATATCTTTTCGTTTTACTTTACTATTCTTTATTTTTTGCAAGGACTACAGGACTTAAGGACTTTTGATGCGGAGAGTCCTGTTTGTCCTGTAGTCCGCTGCTAAATATTAATATCACCAGAAATCTTCGTCAAAGTCTGGGAAGTTGTTCTGTTGCTGCACGGGTCCGTTGTTGAAGATCGGGTCGTCTGTTGGCTCTTGGCTTTCAGCTTTTGGCTCTTGACTCTTGTCGTCCTCGCTGTCCTCATCCTCTGGCTGAATGATAATCTCTTCGAGCAGTGAACGGGTGGATATCTCGACAGGTTCTATCTGCTTCTCGAAGAACAACTCGTAGTCACGATAGCTGTATGATGTGCCTAACAGACGCAGGTTGTCTTCACTTACAATCAGATGGCGACAGGCACGTAACAACGTTGACAACTGTCCATTAGCGTTGTGCAGTCCGCGTGCATACTGGCGTGCTTCGTCGTAGTTCAGGAATCCGCTAATCAGCATACGACACAGTCCGTTGGCATCCTGATCGGTCACGATATCGAAGTTGCGTACCAAGTAGTTCGAGAAGTTATGCTTTGCCATCTCGAACAACAGCTGGTTCTGGTTCACAGAGTCTAGCTGGTAGGCCAACAGGAATACATACTTGGTATCGCGCTCAAAGCGTAGCGTATCGGTACGAGTCGAGTCGCTAGCCATATCGATGGCTCGTCGCGACCAGACATCGCCCATGTCAAACTTACCGCCATGCAGTTGTCGTCCTTGTTGTACGCCTTTGATAATCATGCCTGCCAACTCGCTGACCTCGCTCTGCGGGTACTTTTCCACTACCTGCTGCATACGTTCTGTACAGCCTTTGGCGTCGCCTTGGTTCAATAGGGCCATACCTTCGACAAAGAGGAATTTCGGACGGTGTGCGCCAAGCGGGAAACGGGTCTCGGATAGTCTTGCGTTAGCACTTACCTCGTCGTAACGGTCACCCTTGAATGCGTCGTAGGTAGCCGCATATATCGAGTCTTCTATGTGTACGCCAAAACGCTGGTTCTCAACGAAGTTCGAGTCGCTTAGCAGGATGGTCCACTGGCTCTCCGGATAATCGCTTTGCAGGCGTGCCAACGACGAATCAGCCTGTTCCTGACGTTGCTGTCGTGAGTAGAGCAGGAAAAGGTGGTACAGGGCTTCGTCGTTATGTTCGAAGGTCGGATATTGCGTCAAGAGACGACTGAGTGTCTTCTCGCTCAGTGTCAGGTTGTCTAGTTTGTCCTTAAAGATGATGCCCGAATGGAACAAACCATCCATAATCAGTAGGTTGCTCGCCTCTATCTGCTCCTCAGTGAAGGGAATCTGTGCCAGATAGTATTCGCGGTTGTGTGGGTCGTTGGCAAGGGTGTCAGGAACCTCCCACTTTTGACCTGCGACAGAATCACTGGCAACAGTAGCATCATCAGCCAGGTTCTCTACATTCTCCAGACTATCCGGCATTTCCGGATTATCTGTTGTCATCGCTACTACCGTCTTATTCATGCGTTGCCAGTCGTCAGCATTCTCACGCTTGCCCCACTGCTGTTCGAATGTGCGTTTACCTTGGTTTACACTCTGCGGATTATAGAAGTACCATAGTCCGTTGCCGCCAGTAGTTGGCGTAGGTGTCGTTGTCTGTTGTTGACGGTTAGGCTGATTGCGATTACCCACTGCCGACTGTTTGGCCAGTTCCTTCTCGGCCTCTGCCTCTTCTTGGGCGCGTCGCTCTTCCTTTTCTTTCTTTTTCAGGTCTTCTATCAGCTTATCTATTACCTTCAGACGTTTTTCCTCACTCATCTTAGCTAATCGTTGCAGTGAGTCCTGCAATTCGACGGCACTGGTATGGGGGGCCAACTCGTCGAGTACCTTCGAACGGTAAGACAACTCGTTGTAGTCGGTACGATCCTTGTCCAACAGTCCGATGGCCTCACCATAGCAGCGTTGTGCATCGGCATATTTTTCTCGTTCCCAGTAGATGTTACCCAAAGTCAGTAACAGCACACCTTTCTCGATGCCATTGCGTGTACCTTTTTTCACCCCTTGCTCGTAAGCCTCGATGGCTTGCAAGGTGTCTTTCTGTGCCATGTATATATTGCCAATGGCATAGTACACCTGGTCCAGATAGTCTTTGTTGTTGTCCGACGCAGCCATACGCTTCAAGCGACTTATCATGCGTTTGGCATTACCCTCGGCCATTACTTCCGTCTGGGCTATGCGGGCATTGAATTCCATTTCGTAGGGAGGGTTCAGACGTGTCACGTGACGGAACGCCTTGTAGGCCTCCTCACGATTGCCCTGTCTGGCCTGCAACTGTCCCATCAAGAACCATTCGCGTGCCTTCTGTTTGCGTCGTTTCTCGTGCTTGATGACTTGGCGCAGATAGGGTATGGCTTGGTCATATTGCTCGCTACGCAAATAATAGTCTGCCAACGTGAAGTCCCAGTCTTTGCGTGCCTTGAAGTGCATCGTGTCACGACGTTGCTTCACGATGATGTCCTCGGCATCGTATATCCAATCCAGTTCCACATAGCTCTTGGCCTGCCAGGCACGGGCTATACCCAGAATGGCAGGTTGCGTGGCATAGAGGCGTGTCATGTACGAGAAAGTGGCAGCAGCTTCTTCAAACTCACCCTGCTGGAATTGCGACTTACCCAGCAGAAGCCAGGCACGCCAAATAAAGGGGTTGTACTCTCTGCGCGAGAGCCACTCGATGTCTTTCTGCGTCTTCCGTCGGCTTTTGTTCCACTCAGGTCGTGCCTTGATGCTATGTTGCTTGATAGCCTTCTCCGACTTCTCAATTGCACGTGAAAAGTTGCCCTTGCCCAAGTCGCGACTTTGTTTGTTGCCAACGGCATACAGCGGAATCAGTTCCGTGTAGTTGTCCTTGTTGCCGTTCTCTTTCTCGACAGTACCGTCAATAAAGGCCTGCTGACCATTGAAATAGGTATTATAACGGGCGTTGAACGAATGCCACCAGCGGTTCTGTGGTGTGTTCTTCTTAGTCGAACAGGCTGTTAATACCAAAAGCATTAACAACAAATGGCATGCTTTTTTGCTCTTGTCAATGACATCCGCCAATTTACACTCACTCCTGCTGGTGCACGACGCACAATCACCTTCTTTCGTCACGATAGGCTCGTCCTTACCCCCTATAGAGAATAAGGCAGCAATGGCGCCAAGCACCACCAACGATATAATGACTATCAGCAGAAATTGCATAATTCCTAATTCGTAATTCCTAATTCTTAATTCTCAATGCGGAACCCGCATTGAGTCAGGTCTTCCCAGAATTGTGGATATGACTTCGTCACCACTTGTGGATTATTGATTATCAGTCCTTCAAACCGTAGGGCTGCAGGTGCAAAAGCCAGTGCCATGCGGTGGTCTTCATAGGTGTCGATGCCTGCTTCCATCGTTGGTGCGCAGAGTTCTCCGTCCCATATCAGTTCGCTGTCGTTGGCACTGCGAATAACGTAGCCCAGTTTCCGCATCTCTGTCTTTAAAGCTTCAATGCGGTCAGTCTCCTTGATTTTCAGAGTAGAGAGGCCTGTGAAATGGAAGGGCACGTTCATCAGCGCACAACATACTACAAAGGTCTGTGCCAGATCGGGTGAGTTGACGAAGTTGTACTCCAAACGTGGCACGCAGCGTCCTGAATGCTTGAGTGTCACGGTGGTCGGTTTGCCCGGACGCTTCGAGGCAAAGGTGGTCTTCACGCCCAGCAGACTGAAGATGTAGCGCACCTGCGAGTCGCCTTGCTTCGAACCGTCCATCAATCCCTCCAATTTAATTTCGTCGTCTATATTCTTCGAGAGTGCTATCATTTCATACCAGTATGATGCTGCACTCCAGTCGTTCTCCGTCAGGTAGGCCCTGTCCTTGTAGGTTTGTGGCTTTACCACGATGGTGTCGTAGTCGCTCCATTCAGCATCAGCGCCAAACTCGCGCATCGTCCACAGTGTCAGGTCGATATATGGGCGTGATATGACGTCGCCCGTCATGTGTAATGTCAGGCCGTTCTTCAGGCACGGACCAATCAGTAATAGTGCTGAGATGAATTGCGAACTGATGTTGCCTGCCACCTCTAGTAGACCGCCCTCCAGCACATGTCCCTTGATACGGAGTGGGGGATAGCCCTCCTCACCCGCATATTCAATGTTGGCACCTAAGCGTCGCAGGGCGTCCACCAACACAGCTATCGGGCGGTGGCGCATGCGTTCTGTACCCGTCAGCACGTGCTCCTCACCTTCCTTCACAGCCAGATAGGCTGTCATGAAACGCATGGCGGTGCCGGCAGCCTTGATGTTAATCTCATAGGGATTATGATTCAGTGCCTCCACAATCACTTCCGTGTCGTCACAGTCCGACAGATTGCTGGGTAACGTGTGTCCTCCTGTCAGTGCATGAATCACCAACACTCTGTTACTGATGCTTTTCGAAGCAGGCAGCTTAGCAGTGTGGCGTAGCACATTTGGTGCTTTTATCTTGTATTGCATATTTCGTGAGATACCTTATTTATATATATAACACGCAAAGTTACGAATTATTTGATGAAATACCAAAGAAAATCACACTTTATAAAAGATTTCTGCAAAAATGACTATAAAATCAAAAAAACATCGCAATAAATTTGGCCAATTCAAAAAAACGTTGTACCTTTGCACCCGCTTTCGGGATTTAGCGCAGTTGGTAGCGCACACGTCTGGGGGGCGCGAGGTCGCTGGTTCGAGTCCAGTAATCCCGACTGAAAGGAAAAGGCTGAAAATCATCTGATTTTCAGCCTTTTTATGAAATTACAAACAGCTAATCTATTAAATCAAAAATGAGAAAGATTATACTGCTAGGATTGTTATTTTGTCTGACATTGCTTGCCCATGCTGGCGTTGTCCAGATTATCGAGGCCCGTGGTTGGTTGGAGTCGGCCTACGTGAAGTTTTCGCTGGAGGATGATGCCAAGACCTATAACGTCTATGTTAAGGGTGGACAGTACGCTGACTTTACCAAGATTGACGCTCAGCTGGTGCGCAACTACGGTACCTATGGACGTGCCGATGTGGTAGGGTTGCAGGCAGGTACGTACGTGATGAAGATTGTGCCCGTTAGTGCTGAGGGCACGGAAATCACTGCGCATGAAAACACAACCTCCGATCTGGAAGTGCTAAACTACAGTCGCGAGGGCTTTGCCTTTATAAATGGATGGCCTGCTCCTGGTGCTTATAATAGCGACGGTACGCTGAAGTCAGGTGCCAAGGTGTTCTATGTAACGAAGAACACAGCCAAGACCATTACTACCACCGTTAAGACGGGCTCCAAGGATTCCAATATCACTACATGTGCAGGCATTCAGACCATTGTCGACGCCTATCAGAAGGGTTACGACACCACACCTATTGCCTTCCGTTTCATCGGATTGATTACCGTAGACGACCTCGACCACATCAGCAGTTCGGCAGAGGGCTTGCAGGTCAAGGGTAAGAAAGCTGATAGCGAGCTGAACATCACCTTCGAGGGCATTGGCGACGATGCAACTCTGTTCGGTTTCGGCTTCTTGGTACGTAATGCCAAGAGTGTCGAGTTCCGCAACTTCGCCATCATGCGTTGCATGGACGATGCCATCTCGCTTGATACTGATAATTCCAATATTTGGATTCACCATACCGATCAGTTCTATGGCAAGCACGGTAGTGGTGACCATGCCAAGGGCGACGGTGCAACTGACGTGAAGAGCGACTCGAAGTATGTCACCGTCAGCTATAACCGCTTCTGGGATACAGGTAAGTCTAATATGTTTGGCATGAAGTCGGAGAGTGGCCCCAACTACATCTCGTACGACCACAACTGGTTCGACCACTCTGACTCACGCCATCCACGTGTGCGCACCATGAGTGTCCACGTCTGGAACAACTACTTCGACAACTGTGCCAAGTACGGTGTGGGAGCCACCTCGGGCGCCAGCGTGTTTGTCGAGAACAACTACTTTCTGAAGACCAAGAAGCCCATCCTCTCATCTGGACAGGGCACCGATGCCCTAGGCAGTGGCACCTTCTCTGGTGAGGACGGTGGAATGATTAAGGCCTATGGCAACTACTTCGACAAGACCATTGCCAACTTCAAGTATTACAACCAGAACGCCCCTGCTTCTACGGGCTATGATGCTTATGAAACAGCCACACGCGACGAGCAGGTGCCTGAGACGGAAGTGACCAAGAAAGGAGGCACACCCTACAACAATTTCGACACCAATGCCTCGCTGATGTACACCTATACCCCTGTTGCTGCTGATGATGTTCCTGCCCTCGTGACAGGTTACTACGGTGCAGGCCGCATGAATCATGGCGACTTTACCTATACTTTCCGTGATAATGTGGGTAACGACGATGCCGATTCTGCCTATGACACCACTTTGGGCAGCCTGCTCGACAACTACCAGTCATCCCTCGTCGGCTTCTTTGGTGAAAATGATGTGACAGAAGTTAAAGAAGTTAGAGAAGTTAAGGAAGTTAAAGACAAAAGTTGGTACACTCTGGATGGGCGCAAGGTTGCTAACTCCACGCAGGGATTATACATCGTGAACGGTAAAAGGGTTATAATGAAGTTTTAGTTATAACCGTCCTTAAATTAGGACATGAATAAGAGAGACCATCAGATACTGAAAATTGCACTGCCTGCCATCGTGACGAACATCACGGTGCCGCTGTTGGGACTGGTGGATACGGCCATCGTGGGACACATGGGATCGGCAGCCTATATCGGTGCCGTTGCTGTGGGTTCCATGATTTTTAATCTCATCTACTGGGTATTCGGTTTCCTGCGGATGGGAACCAGTGGCATGACGGCACAGGCCCGCGGACGCCGTGACTTCAGCGAAGTCTCACGCCTGTTAGTACGTTCGGGCTGGGTGTCGCTGACTATTGCCTTGCTAATTGTCGTGCTGCAATGGCCTGTCCGCGAGTGCATGCTATGGTTTATCGGCCCTTCAGATGACGTACGCCCTTTGGCCGTTACCTATTTCAATATCGTCGTCTGGGGCGCACCCGCCATGTTGAGTTTGTATAGCCTTAGCGGTTGGTTTATTGGCATGCAGAACACGCGCATCCCCATGTTTGTCTCCATTATACAGAACGTGGTCAACATTCTGGCTTCGCTGACCTTTGTCTACGGCTTGGGCATGAAGGTCGAGGGTGTGGCACTGGGTACCGTCGTGGCGCAGTATGCCGGATGCTTGATGGCGCTATGGTTCCTATGGCGGTATTATCGGAAGGTCTTACGATCGTGGAGACCATCCTCACACCTCTCACCTCTGACCTCTTACTTCTCCTCAAATCGCGACATTTTTTTACGAACACTTTGTCTCGTGGCAGTCAACCTCTACTTTACCTCTGCGGGAGCCCGTCAGGGAGCAACCATTCTGGCCGTCAACACGCTGTTGATGCAACTCTACCTGCTGTTCTCCTACATTCTCGACGGCTTTGCCTTTGCCGGCGAGGCCTTGGGAGGCAAGTATTGGGGCGCAAAGGATATGGATGCCTATCATGATGTTGTTCGCCGTCTGTTTGGTTGGGGTGCGCTGATGACCATCATCTTTACCATCACCTATGTCGTGGGCGGAACGCTCTTCCTCCGTCTGCTGACTGACGAGCCACAGGTGGTTGAGGCCTCGCAGGCTTACGTATGGTGGGCCTACCTGATACCTGTAGCAGGCGTGGCAGCTTTTATTTGGGACGGTCTGTTCATTGGCACGACGCAGACACGCGGCATGCTTGTTTCTTCAGCCATTGCCGCACTTGTATTCTTCGGCACCGCCACTATTGCCATTGGCATCATGGGCAATCACGGCCTGTGGCTCGCCATGATTCTCTTCCTCGCTGTTCGCGGCATCGTACAGACGATTATCGTGAAAAGTGAGAAGTGAAGAGTGCAAAATTTGCTACCGCCGTCTTTTTTTTATTGTTTAATGCTTAATGTTTAATGTTTTTTTCGTACCTTTGAGCGTTGCTCGAAAGTACTCACGTTCGAAAATACTCAAATAAATTTGGTATTTTGCTCACTTATTCGTACCTTTGCAGGTGTTTCTAACTAAACAAGACATGAAGCCAATATGATAAGAATGGAGAAATACATGGCATACTGTCTGGGCGCCGTCTTAGCGTGCAGCTTAACGGCGTGTGACAGCAAGGAGAAAAAGGCTCACGATGCGGCACGGTATCAGACGATGGTGGTGGGCAAGAAGGACATGACCCTGACTCAGCAATACAGTGCCAAGTTGACGGGACGGCAGATTGTGGAGATTCGTCCACAGGTGACGGGTAACATCACGCGTATTTGTACCAGTGAAGGTAAGCCCGTGAAACGTGGACAGACGCTGTTCATTATCGACCAGACGCCCTATCAGGCTGCTCTGGAGGTGGCCATTGCCAACCGCGAGAGTGCCGAGGCCAAGCTGTCGACGGCAAAGATGAACTACAATAGTCAGCTGAAACTGAAGGAGGGTAGTGTGGTGAGTGACTTCAGCGTGGAGACCACGCGCCACGAACTGTTAGAGGCCCAGGCGGCACTGGTGCAGGCCAAGGCTCAGGAGAAGAATGCCCGCTGGCAGCTGTCGTGTACGGAGGTGAAAAGCCCTGTAGACGGTGTGGCCTCGATGATTCCCTGGCACGTGGGTGCTCTGGTGAGTAGCAACATCAGCGAACCACTGGTGACCGTTGCTGACGATAGCCAGATGTATGCCTACTTCTCGGTGACGGAGCGTGCCGTCATCAATCTGATAGACCGTTATGGCTCGACAGCCGACTTCATCAGTAAGGCCCCCAGTATCAAGCTGCGACTGGCCAGTGGGACGGAATATCCCGTGGAAGGACGCATTGATGCTGTCAGTGGTACGGTGGATGCCCAGACGGGTGCCGTTACCTTGCGTGCCGTATTCCCCAATCCGCAGCACCTGTTGCGCGACGGTGGTAGTGCTACGGTGATGGTTCCTACGCAGCGTGATCAGGTTGTCGTCATTCCTCAGGAGGCTACTTACGAACTGCAGAACCGTGTGTTCGTCTATCGCGTGGTGGACGGCAAGACGAAGGCCACTGCCGTGACGCTGTTTCCGCAAAACAATGGCAAAGAGTATATTGTAGAAGAAGGCCTGAACGTGGGCGACACCATCATTGCTGAAGGTGCCGGACTGTTGAAGGAAGGAATAGAGGTGAGAGGTGAGAAGAAAGAAGTGAGAGGTCAGAAGGAAAAGAAATGAACGTTAGGACATTTATAGACAGACCGATTCTGGCATGCGTCATATCAGTGTTGATGGTACTGGTAGGTATCATCGGACTGACCAGTCTGCCATTGGAACAATTCCCTGAGATTGCACCACCCACGGTGCGCATCATGGCCAGCTATACTGGTGCCAATGCCGAGACGGTGCAGAAGAGCGTGGTGGTGCCTTTGGAGGAAGCCATCAACGGTGTGGAGGGCATGATGTATATGACCTCGTCGGCCTCAAACAACGGTACAGCCTCTATTGGTATCTTCTTCCGTCAGGGCACTGACCCCAACATGGCTATGGTGAACGTGCAAAACCGTGCCGCTACGGTGCAGGGACGACTGCCAAGTGACGTGGTGAAAGGCGGTATCACGGTAAGAAAGCGCCAGACGTCGAACATCAAGCAGTTGGCGGTGTATAGTCCTGACTCGACTTTCGACCGTTCATTCTTAGCTAACTATACCAAGATTAACATTGAACCGCGTCTGAGCCGTATCGGTGGCGTAGGCGAGGTAAACGTGATGGGTGCCGACTACTCGATGCGCATCTGGTTGGACCCGCTGAAGATGGCACAGTACGGACTCGTGCCCAGTGACGTCACGAAGGTACTGGATGAGCAGAACGTCGAGGTGGCGACGGGTACGTTGGGTGCCGAGAGCCAGAACACGTTCCAGTATGTGTTGAAGTACCGCGGTCGCTATGAGGAGGAGAAAGACTACGAGAATCTGGTGATTCGCTCGCTGCCCAATGGCGACGTGCTGCGCATTGGCGACATAGCCCGTGTGGAACTGGGTTCACAGAACTATAATATTATTGGTGAGACCAACGGTAGTCCGAGTGTGAACATCTCGATTAACCAGGTGGCTGGCTCGAATGCCAATGAGATTATCAAGCAGATAGACGCCGAGGTAGAGGACATCAGACAGTCGCTGCCGCCCGGTATCGTTATCGAGGATCTGGAGTCGAAGAAGGACTTCCTCGATGCATCTATTGCCAGCGTGGTAGAAACGCTGTTGGAAGCCTTGGCACTAGTGATACTCGTGGTGTTCCTTTTCCTGCGCAGTTGGCGTGCCACGATTATTCCAGGCGTTGCCATCATGGTGTCGCTGATAGCCACGCTGGCCGTTATTTATGCCATCGGCTTCTCGCTGAACATGTTGACGCTGTTTGCACTGGTGCTGGTTATCGGTACGGTGGTCGATGATGCCATCGTGGTGGTGGAAGCCGTACAGGCCAAGCTGGACGAAGCCCCCACAGTGGTCGACGGCTCTCCCGTCGACACATCCTCCTATCATTCTACTGTTGAGGCCATGCATGGCATCACGTCGGCACTGGTCACCACAACACTGGTGTTCATGGCAGTGTTCGTGCCCGTCTGTTTTATCGGTGGTGTGACAGGAACCTTCTATACCCAGTTCGGACTGACGATGGCCATTGCTGTGGCTATTTCGCTGTTCAATGCTTTGACGCTGTCGCCTGCCCTCTGTGCACTCATCATGAAAAAGCAGAATCCGCAGCCTTTGCGTGTCTTGCGTCGCCTGCCGTCGTACGATTCGTTTGTCCGTGGCTATAAGCAGGGGCTGTCGAAGATACTGCGCAAGCAGTGGCTGGCATTCGGATTGGTTGTCGTAGCCATTAGCGGATTGTATTGGATGATGCGTACCACGAAGACGGGACTGGTGCCCAACGAGGATATGGGTACGGTATTCATCAATGTGCAAGCGTCGCCAGGTAGTAGTCTGCAACAGACCTACCATATATTAAAAGAGGTGGAAGAGCGTATCAAGGACCTGCCCCAGTTGCGTATCTACTCGCTCATTGCGGGTAACTCGAATAACTTTGAGCAATCGTCGTCGAACGGTAACTTTACGCTGAAACTGAAAAAATGGGACGAGCGAAAGGGCGATGGTGACGACGTGCAGAGCGTGGTGGACGAGATATACCGCAGAACGGCAGATATTGCCAATGCAAAGATACAGGTGAATACGCAAAATATGTTGCCTGGCTTCGGACGTATCAATGGTTTCGAACTGCATATCCAGGACAAGCACGGTGGTACGATTAATGACCTGCTGATGCAGACTAACAAGCTCATTGCCGCCCTGAACGAGCGTCCGGAAATCAGTCGTGCCATTACGAACTTCTCGCTAAAATATCCACAATACCGTGTGGAGGTGGATGCTGCTTTGTGTAAACGTCGTGGTGTATCGCCAACGGAGGTGTTGCAGGCACTGTCGGGTTATGTGGGCGGTTCGTATGCCTCAAACTTCGTGCGCTTCACCAAACTCTATCGTGTCATGGTGCAGGCCTCGCCTGAATACCGTCTGGATGCGGAGTCGCTGAATAACATCTTTGTGCGCACATCATCAGGCGAGATGTCGCCCATCGGACAGTATTTGACGCTGACACGTATCTATGGTAGTGAGACATTGTCGCGCTTCAACCTGTTCCCCAGCATCATGGTCAATGGAACGGCAGCTGAAGGCTACAGTAGCGGACAGGCCATCAACGCCATTCGCGAAACGGCAGCGGAGGTGTTGCCTGAGGGCTACGGCTATGAGTTCGGTGGTATGAGTCGTGAGGAGGCATCGTCGCAGAACACGACAGCATTGGTGTTTGTCATTTGTATCATCTTTATTTACCTCATCCTATGTGCCCTTTATGAGAGTGTCTTCATTCCGATGGCCGTTATCCTGAGTGTACCTTTCGGACTGGCAGGCAGCTTTATTTTTGCATGGATGTGGGGACTGGAGAATAATATCTACATGCAGACGGGACTTATCATGTTGATAGGTTTGTTGTCGAAGACGGCTATCCTGTTGACGGAATATGCCTCGGCACGCCGTCGCCAGGGAATGAGTATTCTTGCCGCTGCACTCGATGCTGCTGCCGTGCGCTTGCGTCCTATTCTGATGACGTCGCTAACGATGGTGTTCGGATTGTTGCCTTTGGCTATTGCTACAGGCGTTGGTGCCAATGGCAACCGCTCGCTCGGTGTGGGAGCTATTGGCGGCATGCTCATTGGCACCATCGCACTGTTGTTTATTGTTCCTATTCTCTTTGTGGTGTTCCAGGCTATCGAGGAACGGGTATTCAAACGTCGTCGTAGATAGCTCGCATATTCTTGTCGAGCTGTGCTGTACTGCTGGCGCCTACGAGGACGCTGGTAACACCTTGCTGTTCCAGAATCCAGCGTAGGGCAAGTTCGGCCAGTGTACGACCTTCAGCCTGTGCCTCTGCATTCCAAGTCTGTAATTGCTGGAGCAATTCTGGCGTGAGCATCTCGTGTTTCAGGAAGTGTTCGCGCGTCATGCGTGACCCCTCAGGAATACCGTTCAGATAGCGGTCTGTCAGCAGTCCCTGTGCCAAGGGCGAGAAGGATATGAAGCCAACGCCTTCCTGATGGCAGAGTTGGAGAATGCCCTCGTCGATAGGTTCGTGGTCGAGCATGTTGAGTCGTCCCTGATAGATGAGCAGGGGCACGTCGCGTTGCTTCAGGTAATTGATGGCGAAGCGCGTTGCCTCCAAAGGCCAACGCGAAATACCCACGTAGAGGGCCTTGCCAGCGCGGACGATGTCAACCAACGCCTGAAGGGTTTCCTCCAGTGGTGTATCAGGGTCGTAGCGATGCGAATAAAAGAGGTCGACATAGTCAAGGCGCATACGCTTTAAAGATTGGTCGAGCGAGGCCATCAGGTACTTGCGTGAACCCCAGTTGCCGTAAGGGCCGTCCCACATGTCGTAGCCGGCCTTTGTAGAGATGAATAACTCGTCGCGATAAGGACGGAAGTCTTCGTCCATCACGCGTCCAAAGGTCTCCTCGGCAGAACCGTAGGGAGGACCGTAGTTGTTGGCTAAGTCGAGGTGGGTGATACCGTGGTCGAAGGCATAGCGCAGTATCTCTTTCGAACGCTGGTAGTCGTCGACACCTCCGAAGTTATGCCACAAGCCAAGGCTTACCTTGGACAACAGTACGCCCGAGCGTCCGCAGCGTTGGTACAGCACGTCGCTCTTCTCATAGCGTTTTGGGTCAGCAATGTATTTTTCCATAATGATCACTATTCATTTTTCACAATTCACTGTTCTTTAACCTAAAGGTATAAAGTGTGGCGTTGCAATCACTTTTCACTAGCAAAGCGCTTTAGTTTGACTTCTGAATTGAGTCCGCTCTTGACTGGTTCCCACTGGTCGTAGGTGGTCTTCTTGTAGTTGATGTCCACTACGTTAATCTCCTCCATCTTGCGCCACTTCACACCTCGACGATCCAAATCGGCAATACGGTTGGCAGGCAGATTGGTAACCTCGATGCGGATATCATTCATGCCAGGCTTCAGGATGTTGCCTTTGAAGTCAAGTACATACGGTACACTCCAGGCACAACCTACGAATTGACCGTTGATGTAGACGCGAGCTGATTCGCGCACGTCGCCAAGGTCAATCTGCCATGACTGGGCTCCCTTAAGGTCGCGCTGCATCAGTTTCAGACGGGTGGCATAGATACCCGTACCCATCGTCACCTTCACAGAGTCATCATCCAGCGTTTCCCAGGTCTGGAGCTTGTCAAGAGGGAAACTCTTGACCACACGGGGGGCTTCCTCGGTGAACGTGAGCTGCCAAGGGCCGTTGAGGGGGTACTCCTTTTCTGTTTGTCGCTGTGGCACAGCAACGGGCTCAACAGGGGCTTGCACTTCGTTGAAGGTCTGGAGGATGATGCTCTGACCTGAGCGCAGGACAAGGTGTACCTTACCGTCAGTGACGGTGGCAGGGGTGATGTCGCCATTGAGTGGATTGAAAAGTGTGGCGCTCTGGAAAGCTACCGCAAGGGGTATGTCAGCCTCAAGGTCATCGGGGGTGAGGTTGGCGATGAAGTAGTGATAGCCTGTGGGGTTCTTACGTCGAATGGCTTTCAGACCATGCTGCGTCTTCATGGGTTCAGGACTGGCAGCCTGTGCCAGTTGCTTGGCATCGACATTGTAGAATATCTTGGCACCCTGCGCCTTCAATTCAGCAATATGTGCCTTGACCGTTTCGGCCATGTTGCCACTACCAGGGATAATCAGTCCGCGATAGCGTGTGCCAGCAGCAGTTTCAAGCATACCGTTCTTATACGTCACACCCATGAGTAGGCGTTCAGAGATGTAGTCGCAGTCGAATCCAGCCTTGTCGATATCAAGGATGGTCTTGATGAATTCTGGTGCCAGTTGGCCCATGGCATGGATAGAAAACTGCATGAGCAGCTTCCTAGGGTTCTTTTGCCACATGTCGCGAACAGGCAGGAAAACGAGGAAATTGTTGTCGGGATGACCCCACTGCAGGAAACTCTGGCAACGCTCTACATATTTCATAAAGTAAGGAGCATCACGCCAGATGCTGTTAGTGGGACTCATATCGATGGAGGCATAGAACTTCCAACCAGGCCAGGGGTCATTCTGCGGCGAGTAGGATGTGCCGTGGAAGAACATGTGATTGACACCGGCACAGAACATCAGGTCGAGGTCGGGCTTCAACTGTGAGAGACTGGTACGGAAATGTTCAGTGAGCCAGGTAAAGGTCTCGCTCGACGTATAGGGTTTTCCGCAGACATGGGCAGCAGAAGGGGCGTACTTGAACATCGAGTAGTCGCTGTCGTTCTTGCGCGTCTTACCTGGGTCGGTTCGCAGACCTTTGATGCCGAACTCTGAGAGCCCGAAGCCTTCAATTTCCGGAATATCGACAGCGGCATAGCAGTCGATGAGGTTGGCTGGTGAACCATGAGCCTGGTTACGTGTGGTAGCACCATGCTTGTGTGCCCATGCCGTCCACTGTTGTGTGAAGTTCTCCAAGAGCAGGTCGCCAAGTGTCTCGCGATAGTCTGTCACCGTCTTCACGTCTGCTGCGATGAGTTCGGGCAGATGTTCCTCCAGTTTATAGCCACGACGCTTCTCAAACTCCTGGAAGAGAGTAGGGGTCCATGTTGCCTCGCTTACCTCGTAGCTGTCATTAAAGAAAGTACGTGGGTAGGGCGTACCAGTGCGTTCGAAGGCAGCCTCGATATGTTTCAGATAGTTGGCCACAGCCTGCTTGTCGAAGTGGTCGATGACCAGCCCTTCGCCACCAGGGGCAGCACGCTTTACCTTCATCACACCATAGCGGATGTAAACGGCGATGATGCGCCATTGGGCTTGCTCGATATCCTTGATTTCCTGTTTCAGCGTCTTCTTCTCCACCTTGTCAGTAGAGGCCTTGCGCATGGTGGTAAGCATGGCGAGAGGCGACCACGAGAGCTTTCCGTCAGTAACATTTTCCGTGATGTCCATGGCAACAGATTTGCCATTTACTCGACCATAGACCATGACCTTCTGCAGGCGACTGTTCTTCTTGTCCTTGGCAGGAACGTTGAGAGATACGTCTGTCAGAGTGCCACCAGTACAGACGGTGTCCACGAAGATGACCTTATTGGCACTCTCCTCCAATGGTACCCAAGGACCACCAAACGGCCAACCTGTACCTGTTGCCATATCTATCTCGATACCTAAGGTCTTGCCGTATACCTGAGTCTCACGTAACATAGACATCCACTTGTCGGAAAGATAGGGGATGTTGTTCCGCTGATTGCCCTGTACACCATAAATGGGCGTGATTTCCAGTGAGCCAATGCCGTGGTCAGCATACTGCTTCAGATTCCATTGCAGGTTTTCCTTGTCGACGGCCGAGCCCAGCCACCACCAACGGGCACCAGCCCTGGCTTCGTTATTGACATCGGGCCACGACTGCGCCCCCATTGTTGCGGCAAAACCGCAACACGCTAGAAAGATAAAGAAACGCTTCATGGCTTCAATAATTTGTAGTATTCAGAAAGACCTAACAGATAGCAGCCTGTGCCATAGTCCTCGAAGTCGGGCATCGAAGTGAAGGTGACGGGCTGACCGGCAGAAGGATCCTTGCCGGTGCCTTGGTTCCAACCTAAGAAACCATCCTTATGGAGACATGACTCCAGAGCTTTCCATGCTTTGTCGCAGGCAGGACGATAGTCCTTATCCTTGAGAATGCCCTGTTGGATGCCCCAAGCCATACCGTAGAGGAAGAGGGCCGTACCCGTCATCTCCGGATTGGGATAGACGGCATCGCTGACTAGGCTGACATGCCAGAAACCATCTTCGTGCTGACAATTCTTCAGACCTTTCGACATCAGCAGGAAGTCCTTCTTCAGTTCCTTATACTCCTTGCTCTTGGGTGAGAGCTGGTTCATGCAGCGTACGAGGGCTGCATAGACCCAACCGTTGCCACGACTCCAGTAGCAGTTCTGGCCGTCCTTCTCCTTGTAGGGTGGTACGTAGTCAGCATCGCGCCACCACAGACCTTCTCCTTTCGTGTTCAGCAAGCCTCCGCCACACTCGTTGCGCGTCCAGCGATACATCTTCATGGCGTGGTCGCGATATTTCTGCTCGCCAGTGAGCTTGGCCACCTGCATATAGAGGGGCATGGCCATCTGAATGGCATCAATCCATGTCCACCAACCATAGAGCGAAGGCTGTGTACCCTTGGTCTTGGCAGTGGCGTTCTTCTTGTCGTTGGGTGTCACCATCTGATGGTCCAGATTGGCAATGACGTTGCCCAACAGTTCTTTGTAGTCTTTACCTGTAAAAGGCAATAACTCGACATAGGTCTGTCCGCAGCACTGGTCGTCAGCGTCGCAGGTGTTCACACCGTTGCGTGGCGTCCACTTATGGAAGTCGGCCCACTTCATGGCGTAGTCGATATAGCGCTGCTGAGGGTCAATGGCATTGAGTGCCATCAGTCCTTCGTAATAGACGGCACGTGTCCACAGCGACGAAGGACGTACCTTTTTGACATTAGTGGGTAGGGTGGGGTCGGCATACTTCTGCATGAAGTAGTCGTTGGTGCAGCGGGCGGCGTCGAGGACGGCGGCGGGCTGGGCGAGGGCTGTTGCTGTGACACAGCAACAGACTAAACAAGCAATGAGGATTCGTTTCATGTTATTTCGTTGTTTTGTTATGACGTTATGACGGGATTACGTTATTTCGTTTCTAATTTAGTGATGATGTCCTTAAAGGTTTTGGGCTTCGTTGTCAGCGTTATTTTCGAAGCCTGACGACCACTGCGCAGGATGACCATGGCCTGTCCTTGCCAGAGTCGGACGTGTGGCTGGGTGGCTATCTCATCAGTAGTGATGTCGCCATTCGTTACAGCTACAATGCTGGCGTCGCCTGTGATGCTGAACTCCAGTTCGTCGTCGTAAGAGAGACAGCGGCGTCCCTTGTTGTCGACAGCAGTCAGGCGGACGTGTTGCAAATCTAAACCGTCTGCCTGCCAATTCGTGTTATCGGGCTCAGCAATAATCTTGACGGGCTTACCAGTTGTCTCAAGGGCATGACGGGCGACGGCCTTACCGTTCTTATAGGCCACTGCTTCCAGTTTGCCGCTCTTATACTCGATTTCGCCCCAGCGAATCTGGTTGCGCAGCTTGGCTTCCTTGGGATTGGCTTTGCGTCCAAGGCTCTTACCGTTCAGTAGCAATTCTACCTCATCTCCGTTGGTATAGACAATGATGTTTGCTTTAGAGCCATCAGCACGGTTCCAATTGCCAGTCATTCTGTCGTTGCCCATCTTCACACCGTTCCACATTTCTGCCTTCTCACTTTCCAGTACGGCCAGATGGACTACAGGCTCATCGGGTTTGAAGAACGAACGCATATAGTAGGCTTTGGGCTTGGGGTCGAGCGAGATATAGAATACACCTTGCGACCAACCCTTTTGGGGCCATCCCATGCTCTCGCCCAGATAGTCAATAGCGCCCCAGTAAGCCAATCCAATCACCTTCTTCAGGTCCATCTCGAAGAAGTTCTGTCCCATAGCCTGTGTGGAGGCTTCGCTCTGGTAGAATGTCATCCATGGGAAACGGCGTCCGTCACCAGGAAAATACATATACCTATAATTATAGGCCTGAATATCGGTCTCCATGGCCAGGTTGGCAGGCAACGAATCAGTATCCCAATTGCGATAGCGCGGATGCATGGCTACTGTGACCTTGCGTGTCGAATCATAACGCTCCAGAACGGGTTTCATCATCCTGTAGCATGTCACACCCCAGTCGTTGAATGGCTGGTTGGGGTCTTGCTGCAACTCGTTGCCCAGACTCCACATGACGACGCAGGGCGAATTGCGGTCGCGCTTGACCCATTCGCTGACGTCGTAAGCCCAGTGGTGCATGAACGGCGTACGCTGGCCGGAGTGTTGGTCGGTCCACTTGTCGTACAGTTCGTCGACCACCAGAATGCCGTATTTGTCGCAGAGTTCAATGAACTGGCGCGAGTAGGGATTGTGCGAGGTGCGGATATGATTAATACCGAACTCCTTCATCAGCTGCAATCGTTTCTCGATGGCACGCGGATAGGCTGCGGCACCCAAGGCACCAAGTGTGTGGTGGTTGGCATAACCCTGTAGCAACACCTTCTTGCCATTCAGTTTCAGTCCGAATGCAGGACCGTACTCAATGGTGCGTATGCCGAAGTGTTCGGAATACGAGTCCGTCGGCTTGCCGTCCTTCGTCATCAGTGTCACCTCGGCCCGATAGAGGTTCGGATGGTCGATATCCCATAGTTTCGGGTCTGATATCTCCACTTCCTTCATGCGTACCTCTTGTGTACGTGAGGCTGCCCGACGGGTAAAGTTTTCCTTGCTTTCATAGACACATGTGCCATCGGGGGCATAGAGCTTCAAGCCAATCGCGACGTCCTTCTGTCGACTGCGATTGGTGAACTCGACGCCCACGGTGACGTAGCGGTTCTGCCGTGTGGTAATATACAGCGGGTGACGTTCCAGATACAGATCGGCAGAGGTCGTGATGAGGTTAACATCACGGAACAGACCACCGCCTGTGTACCATCGCGAAGCCTTTTCGTCCTGAGTCTCGGCTTTCACGAGCAGCTCATTGGGCTGACCATACTTCAACTGGTTGGTAATGTCAATTTCGAAACCAACATAGCCGTAGTCGGTACCACCAATGCGCTGTCCATTCAGAAAGACGTCGGCAGTCAGCATGATACCTTCGAAATCGAGCAGAATGCGTTTACCTCTTTTCGAAGCATCTGGCGTGATGGTCTTTTTATACCAACCTGTACCTATTTCTTTAAAACCGCGTGCTGACAGACGGCTTTTGATGTTGGCAGCAGCATCCGAGTTGTCGGCCTTCTCGCCCGACGACGGTGCCACCCATGGTTGTGAAATCTGAAAATCGTGGGGTACTTCGACCGTCACTGCGTTCTTGAACTGTGAGTCACGGCTGAACTGCCAGCCGAAATTCAACGTCTCCACTTGGCGCTGTGCCATTGCAGAAGTGGCAGTGAGCAGGACTACAGAAAGTAGTGAAAAAATTCGTTTCATAGAGTTGTGAGTTTGTTTGTTGGGCAAAGGTACGAAAAAAATACGAATTATGATTGCAACGCCACACTTTTTCTTAAAAAAGAATGACGAATTATGATTTTTTTCGTAACTTTGCACGCATAAACATTCAAACTACAATGAAAAAACTGATTTTTACACTTTGTTTGGTCGCTTGCAGCATGATGGCTGCACAGGCACAAACCATTGACACTTTATTAAATAAGGTAAGTACTCAACCTTTTACGTTCTCGGCTCAGGTTCCTGACGGCAACTACCGTGTGACGGTGACTCTTGGTAATAAGAAAAAAGCCGGACAGACGGTGGTGCGTGCGGAGAGCCGTCGACACTATTTTGACATGATTTCAACAAAAAAGGGTAAGTATGAAACTGTTTCGTTCGTAGTCAACAAGCACAACCCGGTGATTGACGCGAAGACCCGTGTGAAACTAAAGCCGCGCGAACTCGATTATAAGAATTGGGACGACTCGCTGAACCTGTCGTTCTGTGGTCCGATGCCTGCTGTGCAACGCATTCAGATAGAACCTGTGAAGGAGGTGACGACAGTATTCCTTTGTGGCAATTCTACTGTTGTCGACCAAGAGAACGAACCTTGGGCTTCATGGGGACAGATGATTACGCGCTGGTTTGGTGAAGGTGTCGTCTTTGCGAATTATGCTGAGAGTGGTTTGACGTGTACCACATTCTTGGCACAACTGCGATTGGATAAGATTCTGACGCAGTTAAAGAAAGGTGACTACGTTATCGTGGAGTTCGGACATAACGACGAGAAAGAGAAGAAAGCAGGCGACGGTGCATGGTACTCGTATTCGCGCAACCTGAAAATCTTTGCCGACCGTGTGAAGGCTGCTGGCGGACACATCATTTTCTGCACGCCAACGGCACGCCGTGCCTTTAAGAACGGTCGTAATAGCAATACCCATGGTGACTATCCTGAGGCAATGAAGACGGTGGCTCGTCGCGAACATGTGCCTGTTATCGACCTCACAGCCATGTCGACGACTTTCTACGAGACATTGGGCGAGGAGGGTTCCAAGAAAGCTTTGGTACACTATCCTGCCAATACATTCCCTGGTCAGGACAAAGCCTTGGCTGACAATACGCATTTCAACCCCTATGGTGCGTGGGAGATTGCCAAGATGATAGTGATGGGACTGAAACAGATGGAGTCGCCCTTGGTACAGCATCTGCGTGCCGATTGGCAGGACTTTAACCCTGTTCAGCCCGACGATCCTGACGCGTTTACATGGTACACCAGTGCCGGTGCCGTACTCATCAAGCCCGACGGTAATTGAATGTTTAATAGGCAATATATAATAAGGTATGAAGCGATTCGGATTTAAAATGTATTTGAAGCCTGGCTGCGAAGAGGAGTATCAGCGTCGCCATGCAGCTATCTGGCCTGAACTGGTGGAGATGATTCACGAGGCTGGCGTCAAGAACTATAGCATTTTCTGGGACAAGGACACCAATCTGCTCTTTGCCTATCAGGAGTGCGAGGGTGAAGGCAACTCACAAGACACAACCGATGTAGACCCTATCACGCAGCGCTGGTGGGACATGATGGCTGACATCATGGAGGTGAATCCTGATAACTCACCTGTCACTATTCCTATTCAAGAAGTATTCCATTTGGATTGAGACCATGAGAAAAACAATGCTGTTGGCCTGTATGGTCATGGGCGTGCTCATGATGCAGGCTGCCGATTTTGGGAAACCTGTGACGTGGGACGCTCAGAGTCTTATCATCGACGGGCATCGCGTCTGTCCCGTGATGGGCGAGATACACTATTCACGTGTGCCTGCAGACGAGTGGCAACAAGAGGTGCGGAAGATGCGCGAGGGTGGGGTGACGATGATTGCCACCTATGTTTTCTGGAGTCATATCGAGGAACAGGAGGGCATATTCCGCTGGGACGGACAACGTGACCTACGCCGTTTCTTGGAGGTATGCAAACAGGAGCAGATGCCTGTCGTCCTGCGTCTGGGCCCGTTCTGTCATGGTGAAGTGCGCAATGGTGGTATTCCTGACTGGGTCTTCACGAAGGGCTGTCGCCTGCGTGAGCAGAACCCTGTGTTTCTTAGTTTGGCTGAGAAATTGTATCGCCAGATCTTTACACAGGTACAAGGCTTGCAATGGAAGGACGGAGGTCCCGTCATAGCCGCCCAGTTTGACAATGAATATCGCGGACACGGTGCTTACCTCATGGCTCTCAAGCAGATTGCCCAGAAGATTGGCTTCGACCTGCCTTTCTACACCCGTACCGGATGGCCAGAACTGCGCACCCCCGTACCTTATGGCGAGATGCTGCCACTCTATGGTGACTATGCCGACGGCTTCTGGGACAAAGAAGTGACAGAGGGCTGTGGCCAGTACTACAAGGCCTTCAACTTCAAGGCTTTCCGCTCGTCGACAGCCATCGGCACCGACCTCCTTGGTAAACAGGAGGCTAAGACGTCGAAGGGCGATGACAGCTATCCGTACTTCACCTGCGAACTGGGTGGCGGTATGGTCACGGCCTACCACCGTCGTCCTTACGTCTATCCAGAGGATGCTTACTCAATGGCACTTGTCAAACTCGGTTCCGGCAGCAATCTGCTTGGCTATTACATGTATCATGGTGGCACCAATCCTGAGGGCGTGCTCCATACCCTGAACGAGGTACAAACGTCGCCTGGTACGGCTAATAACGACCTGCCCGTTTGCACCTATGACTTCCAGGCACCGCTTGGTGAATTCGGACAGACCTATCCGCAATATTACATGCTTCGTCCGCTCCACCTCTTCATGCAGGACTTTGGTGAGACGCTTGCTCCGATGGAGGCTTCATTCCCTGCACCGCAGGACTTGAAACGCGGTCAGGACGAGGCACTTCGCTGGGCAGTCCGCAGCCAGGGTGACAGCGGCTTCATCTTTATCAATAACTACGAGCGCTTTCAGCAGCTGACAGCCAAGCACCAACAGCTGACAGCCTGTGGCATTACTTTGCCGCGTCTGACAGTCCCTTCTGGTTGCATGGCTTTTTTCCCCGTCAATATTGCAGGCATCCGCTATGCTACGGCTCAGTTGGTGGCGCGTCGTGACGGCAAACTCTACATGATGCAGATTCCGGGCATTACCACGACTATAGCTCTTCAGAGTGGCAAAACGCTGAAGCATGTCAAGGCCAAGGGCACAGAAACGCCTGTATATGCCAATATCTATCTGCTGACCCGTCAACAGGCTGAACGGCTGTTTTTGAGGGAAAAGGAAACAGTGAACAGTGAACAATTAATCGTGAAGAGTGAGAAGGTAAAGGATGCCGGTCCGCTGCGCATCGTCAAGAAGGGCAAGGCTAAGGTAGCCGAGGCTCCTGCGGAGCAGGATTGGAATCATGCTGCCGTCTATAGGATTCCTCTTACCCACCTTCAACCAACTTCCCTCTTGCGCATTTGCTATCGTGGCGACTGCGCCCGTCTCTATGCCGATGGTAAGCTGGTGGCCGATAACTTCTATTACGGTCGCCCGTTCCTCTATGGCTTGTGGCGACTGCCCAAGCACTGCACTGAACTGGAGTTGCGCATCCTGCCCCTACAACCTGAAGCGCCCATATATCTGCCTCGCGAAGCCGACCGCACAGCTGGCGAAGCCGTCACTAATATTGAAATCATCAACATGCAATAGCCCATGAAACGACTGCTGATAGCTTTATCATTTCTCATTTGTCATTTCTCTTTAAACAGCATAGCTGCTCAAACGATTTCCCTCGCCGGTCCTTGGGACTTCTCCCTTGGTGACAGCACCGTCTATCACGACTATGTCATG
>JAFVHO010000208.1 GCA_017474485.1 Prevotella sp. | reverse complement strand
GCTGATGGCTATCGTCTCTGCATCCTTGCCGATAGCCAGAAGCAGTTGGACCGCTTGAAGGACATCTTTGCAGAAAAAGGAACAGTCCTTTTCGATTCCGTCGAAAAGACCCTGCACGAAGGTTTTGCTGATGACGACCAGAAGCTGTGCGTATTTACCGACCACCAGATATTTGACCGTTTCCATAAATATAACTTGCGTTCAGACAAGGCTCGCAGTGGTAAGGTGGCCCTGACGCTGAAGGAGATTCAGCAGTTTGAGGTGGGCGACTACGTGGTGCATATCGACCACGGTATTGGTAAGTTTGGCGGACTGGTGCGTATGCCCCAGGGTGACAGCTATCAGGAAATGATTAAGATTATGTACGAGGGTGGGGGAGCCATCTACGTCTCTATCCATTCTTTGTATAAGGTATCGAAATACAAGGCTCAGGACAATGGAGCCCCCCCTCGTTTGTCGCATCTGGGTACGGGCCAGTGGGAACGCATGAAGGAGCGTACCAAGCAGAAGCTGAAGGACATAGCCCGTGACCTGATCAAACTATATGCTACCCGTCGCCAACAGAAAGGCTTTGCCTATTCGCCTGATTCGTTCATGCAACAGGAGCTGGAGGCTTCGTTCCTGTATGAGGACACGCCTGACCAGTTGAAGGCTACCAACGACGTCAAGGCCGATATGGAACAGGCCCGTCCCATGGATCGACTGGTGTGTGGTGATGTGGGATTTGGCAAGACCGAAGTGGCTGTGCGTGCTGCATTCAAGGCTGCCTGCGACTCGAAGCAGGTGGCTGTGTTGGTGCCTACAACGGTATTGGCTTATCAGCATTTCCAGACTTTCTCGTCACGATTGAAGGATCTGCCTGTACGTGTGGAGTATCTCTCTCGTGCCCGTAGTACCAAACAGACGACAGCCATCCTGAAAGATTTGGCTGAGGGTAAGATAGATATATTAATAGGTACGCATAAGCTGATAGGCAAGAGCGTGAAGTTCAAGGACTTGGGGCTGCTGATTATCGACGAGGAACAGAAGTTTGGTGTGTCGACCAAGGAGAAGCTGCGCCAGATGAAGACCAATGTCGATACGCTGACTATGAGTGCAACACCCATTCCGCGTACCCTGCAGTTCTCGTTGGTAGGAGCCCGTGACCTAAGCATTATCCAGACACCACCGCCCAACCGCTATCCCATTCAGACAGAGATACATACCTTTGGTGCTGAGATTATTGCCGATGCCATTAACTTTGAGATGTCGCGCAATGGACAGGTGTACTTTGTCAATCCGCGCATCAACGACCTGACGCGTATTAAGGAGATGATTCAGAAATATGTGCCCGATGCACGTATTGCTGTGGGACACGGCCAGATGAAACCTGAGGAACTGGAACAGATCATCTTCGACTTCCAGAACTATGACTACGACGTGCTGCTCTCAACAACGATTGTTGAGAATGGTATCGACATTCCTAATGCCAACACCATCATCATCAATGGTGCCCACAGGTTTGGACTCAGCGACCTGCACCAGATGCGAGGACGTGTGGGACGAAGCAATCGCAAGGCTTTCTGTTATCTGCTGGCACCACCTTTGGCTGACCTGCCTCAGGAGAGTCGTCGTAGATTGGAAGCACTGGAGCAGTTCAGCGACCTGGGTTCAGGCATTCATATCGCTATGCAGGACCTTGACATTCGTGGTGCAGGAAACCTGTTGGGAGCCGAACAGAGCGGCTTCATTTCAGACTTGGGCTATGAAACCTACGTGAAGATTCTGCAGCAGGCGGTGGTGGAAATTAGGAATGCAGAAGCCCCCCGCAAAACGAGGGACTGGCCTCTGTCAGGGGGTAAAGGGCATAGTGGTGAGGATTTCGTTACAGACTGTTCCCTCGAAAGCGACTTGGAGATGTATTTCCCTGACCAGTATGTGCCCAGTGATTCAGGGCGCATGCTGCTGTATCGCGAACTGGATGGCTTGCAGACAGACGAACAGTTGGCTGCCTATCGCACCCGGTTGATAGACCGTTTTGGCAAGGTGCCACATGTGGGCGAGGAATTGATGCAGGTGGTGCCGCTGCGTCGCATTGGCAAAGGTTTGGGTTGTGAGAAAATCATCCTGAAACAAGACAAGATGACCATGTTCTTCGTTCAGAATCCCACCAGCCCCTTCTATCAGAGCGAGGCCTTCGACCATATCCTGCAGTTTGTTGCTACCAATCCGCGTCGTTGCCAGTTCCGTGAGGTGAATGGCAAGCGCTCGATGGTTATTTCTGATGTACCAACCGTCGAAGAAGCTGTGAAATTGCTATCTCAGATTTAATGATTCTGCCGTTTTGGCATTCTTTTGTGTCATTGTGGCATAAAATACGCTTTGGCATTTTAGTTGCATATACATGTGTGAAAGCCGAAAGGCAATCGGAAAATAAACAACATGTATAACAATTAAAAATAGAAATTAGGAGGTAACGATTATGATGCCAACAATGAGAAGTAACAACTGGATTCCCGCTGTGTTCAATGATTTGTTCTACAACGATGTAATGCCCAAGACTAACTGCACAGCTCCTGCCATTAATGTCAAGGAGAACGATAGGGAGTATGTCGTAGAACTGGCTGCACCAGGCATGAAGAAGGAAGACTTCAATGTTCATATCAACGACGAGGGTAACCTGGTGATAAAGATGGAGAGCAAGCAGGAAACCAAGGAGGAAGATAAGAATACGCGCTATCTGCGCCGTGAGTTCAGCTACTCTAAGTACGAGCAGACACTGATTCTTCCGGATGATGTGAAAAAGGAGGACATATCAGCCAAGGTCGATAACGGTGTGCTGACCGTAGAACTGCCTAAGATGGTAGAGGAGAAAGTAAAGCTGTCGCGACAGATAGAAATCGCATAAAAGGTAAAAAGGTAAAAAAGTAAAAAGGTAAAAAGATTAAAAAAGGCTGCGCCAACCATGATTGGAAAGCGCAGCTTTTTATTTTTTGTTTTTGTTTATTGTTCGTCAAGTGCCTTGAGGTTCTCGGCAATCATCTCGTCGGTAACAGTGTAGTTCTGCAGGTCGCCCTTGATGAACGACTCGTAGCTGGGCATGTCGATGAGTCCGTGACCAGAGAGGTTGAAGAGGATAACCTTCTCCTCGCCAGACTCCTTGCACTTGTTGGCTTCGCGGATGGTGGCTGCGATAGCGTGACAGCTCTCTGGAGCAGGGATAATGCCCTCAGTACGGGCGAAGAGCATACCAGCCTCGAAGGTTTCAAGCTGAGGAATATCGACACCGTGCATCAGGCCGTCCTTGATCAACTGGGAGATAATCATGCCTGCACCATGATAGCGCAGACCACCAGCGTGGATGTTAGAGGGCTTGAAGTTGTGGCCCAGCGTGTACATAGGCAACAGAGGTGTGTAGCCAGCCTCGTCACCAAAGTCGTAGCGGAACTGTCCACGTGTCAGCTTAGGACAACTGTCTGGCTCGGCAGCAATGAACTCTGTGTTCTTGCCATCAAGCAGGTTGTGGCGCATGAAGGGGAATGAGATGCCGCCGAAGTTACTGCCACCGCCAAAGCACCCGATGACGATGTCAGGATATTCGCCTGCCATCTGCATTTGTTTTTCAGCTTCCAAACCAATGATGGTCTGGTGCAGACCTACGTGGTTCAGCACGGAGCCCAGTGTGTATTTACAGTTAGGCGTGGTAGTAGCCAGCTCGACAGCCTCGGAAATAGCAGTACCCAGTGAACCAGAGTGTGTGGGGTCCTTGGTCAGGATGTCCTTACCGGCACGGGTTGACATCGAAGGAGAACCCTCGACGACAGCACCAAAGGTACGCATGATGCTGGAACGATAAGGCTTCTGCTGCATGGTAATCTTCACCTGATAGACTGCACAGTCAAGACCGTAGATCTTGGCAGCATAGCTGAGGGCTGCACCCCACTGACCGGCACCCGTCTCGGTGGTGACATTCTTGGTGCCTTCCTGCTTGGCATAGTAGCACTGGGGCAGGGCAGAGTTGATCTTATGTGAACCCAGGGGGTTGGTACTCTCGTTCTTGAAATAGATGTGGGCAGGGGTGCCAAGGGCCTCTTCGAGGGCATAAGCACGCACCAGTGGGGTAGAACGATAGTACTTGTACTTCTCGAGTACGTCCTCAGGAATGTCAATCCAACGATGTTCTGTGTCCAGCTCCTGCACACAGCACTCACGTGGGAAGATGTGTGCTAAGTCATCGACACCCAAGGGCTGCTTGGTAGCAGGATGGATGGGAGGCATGGGCTTGTTGGGCATGTCTGCCTGGATGTTGTACCACTGTGTTGGAATCTCACTCTCCTGAAGGATAAATTTTTTCTGTTTTGCCATTGTTTTTTTGTTGTTGGTGAATAATTACCGCCTGCAAAGGTACATAATTAAATTAAGAATGAAGAATTAAGAATTAAGAAAATTGCATTTGTCTTACATTTTTTTCTAACTCTTCATTCTTAACTCTTAACTTTTTGCTACCTTTGCGGTCAATTATGACAATAATAGCTGTTGTACTGGGATATTTTGCCCTGCTTTTTGCTTTTAGCAGATGGACGGGGCGTCGAGCAACTAACGAGACATTCTATCGGGCTGACCGTCAGTCACCGTGGTATATGGTGGCATTTGGTATGGTGGGCGCGTCAATATCGGGCATTACCTTTGTTTCGGTGCCAGGTATGGTGCTGACGTCCCAGATGAACTATCTGCAGACCTGTATGGGTTTTATCCTGGGTTATGTGGTGGTGGCTTTTATCTTGCTGCCACTCTATTATAAGCTGAACCTCACTTCTATCTATGCCTATCTGGGACAACGCCTGGGACAGCGCTCGCACAAGACGGGCTCGTGGTTTTTCTTGTTGTCGAAGATGACGGGTGCTGCTGTCCGTTTCTATGTGGTATGTATCATCCTTCAGCGGTTCGTATTTGAACCATTGGGTATTCCTTTTGCGCTGACAACGGTATTATTGGTGCTTTTGATATGGCTTTATACCCGTAAGGGAGGCATCAAAACGTTGGTGTGGACGGACTCGTTACAGACACTTTGTCTGTTTACGGCTCTCCTTATTATTATATATAAGGTGGCGATGGACCTGAACCTGACAATGAGCGATGCTATCAGCGCTGTTAGTCAGAGCGAACTGTCGCGGGTTTTTGTCTGGGACGACTGGGTGTCGAAGCAAAACTTCTGGAAGCAGTTCCTGAGTGGTGTTTTCATCGTACTGGTTATGACGGGTGTCGACCAGGATATGATGCAGAAAAACCTGACCTGTAAGACGTTACGTGGTGCCCAGAAGGATATGTGTACCTATGGTGTGGCCTTTCTGCCTGCTAATCTGCTGTTCCTCTCGCTGGGTGTCCTGCTTGTGATGTGGTATCAGCAGCAAGGCCTGCCTATTCCTGCAAGTGGCGACGACCTTCTGCCGTATTTTATCCAGACAACGTCCGTGCTAACAGCTAACAGCCAACTGCTAACAGCCTTCTTTGTATTGGGTATTGTTGCTGCATCGTTCTCGAGTGCTGATTCTGCGCTGACCTCATTGACAACAATCTATTGTGTGGATATTATAGGACAGAAGGATAATGAACTGTTGCGCAAACGTGTCCATCTGGCTATGTGCGCTGTCTTTGTGCTGTTCATTCTGTTTTTCAAGGTGGTGAACTCTACCAGTCTGATTGATGCCATCTACATTATTTGCGGGTATACTTACGGACCTCTGTTGGGTTTGTTTGCCTACGGATTGTTGACCAAACGTCCCGTTAATGACCGCTTGGTGCCTTATATTGCTGTGGCTTCGCCCTTGTTGTGCTATGCTATTGACTATGGAGTAGGGCAGACGACAGGTTATCATTTCGGCTATGAGCTGCTGATGCTTAATGGCCTGATAACTTTCGTAGGGTTGTATCTTAGCTCAAAAATGCAAAACGATTAGCTTTCCTCTCTCAATTCTGCAAAATACTCTTTAGGCTGCTTGCCTGTGATACGTTTGAAGGCCGTAGCAAAGTACTTGGCATCGCGGAATCCTACACGCCACGCAATATCGCTGACACGGGTATTTCGTTCGTTTTTGGCTATTCTACAGGCTTCCTGGATTCTGATGTCGCGGATGTAGTTGGATATACTCTTGCCCGTCAAGTCTCTGAGTCGGTTGTAGAGTGTGCTGACACTACTACCCATATCAGCGGCAAAGGCCTCACGGTCATAATCCGAATCGCTCAGGTTCTTATGTACACATTGAGCAGCGCGCTCCAGAAATGCCTTATCTTCAGGAGTTATGTCGTCTATGAGTACCTCTTCTGTAGATGACGTTTCTGGGTGGATGCGCTGTCGGTTGGCAACCAGATTGTCAATACGCAACTGCAGGTCACGAATCTTGAAGGGCTTGGTGATATAACCGTCGGCACCCGTTAACAGAGCCTTCTGCTGGTCGTCTTCAGTAGTTTTGGCTGTCAGCAGAATAATGGGCAGGTGACCGTATATCTCGTTATGTTTGATGTGGTCAGTCAGTTGGTAACCATCCATTTCGGGCATCATCACGTCAGATACAACAATGTCGAGTTTCTTGGTTTGAATTATCTGCAAGGCTTCGCGACCATTACTGGCTGTCAGGACATGATAGCGGTGTTGCAACAGTCGTTTCATCAGTCTTAGCAGTTCAATGTTGTCTTCCACAATCAGTATTCGCGAGGCGTTGGCATCGGCAGTCGGGGCAGTGTCTTCCGTCATACTTTCAGCCTGCGGCAGGTCGGCAATACTGGTCTCTGGGATATTGATCTGCATCTGATGTCGCTCGTCAATCTGTGAGGGAGCGAAGGCTTCCTTGTTGATAGGTATTTCAATAGTGAAGGTGGTTCCTTTTCCTTCTTCGCTTTCGCAAGTGATATGACCGCCTAACATAATAATAAGATCGCGCGTGAGAGCCAGTCCCAGTCCTGTGCCAAAGGTACGGCTCCAACGATAGTCACCGTCATAGAAACGGGTAAACAGGTGTCTCATCTTTTCTTTGGGGATGCCTATACCAGTGTCGATTACCTGTATCATGATACGGTCGAAACGTACGTTAGTTGCAACATTTAAGGTCACGGAACCGCCTTCAGGGGTATATTTGGCTGAATTCGACAATAGATTGAAGATAATTTTGTCTGTTTTGTCAGTATCCAGCCATCCCATCATACTTTCTGGTTTACAGTTGATGGTGAAAGTCAGGTTCTTACGCACCATCAGTGGCTCCAGACTGCGCGCTGTCTCTTTGATATATTCCATCACATCGCCCTGACTTACCAGAATTTTCAGTTCACCTGCCTGTAATTTGCTTGTTTCCAGAATCTGTTGCAACAGACGCACGCTACGCTGGATGTTCAGGTCCATCAGGTCCAGATCATGTCGGCTGTCTGGGTGCTCCTCACGCAGTTTCTCCGCAGAAGCAGAGATAATTGTAAGAGGTGTCAGCAATTCGTGAGTGATATTATTGAAGATGTAGTTCATTTGAAGCTGACTTTTTATACGCGTATTTCGTGCATAAAGCCACCTGATAAGTGCAATAATGGCCATCATTATGCACACGGAAACTAGTATTGTGAGGTTCAAATGTTCCATTTTTGAAGATTTTTATGCCGCGAAGTTACATATTTTATTCCAAAAAACGATAATTTTCCAAGAAAAAAAGTCGAAAAAGGTGCATTATTAGTTGAAAAATGGATTAATTTGGTTGGAAAAACGTATAATTAACGATTTTCAAACCTTTTTTGATGTTATCTAAACCTTTATTTTGAATTAATGTTTTATCTTTGCAATGTCTTAAAGAAATGAGCGCATTTCTGATTCTTTCACAAAGGGCATTGCCCTTTTCATTGGCTTTGAAGATTTTTAATGGTTAAGGTTTATGGTTGATTAATTTAGTTTTTAAGGAAAAGCCTCGCTGGGAAGCGGGGCTTTTCTGATGATATCATTTTCTAGATTTTCTAGAGCGTCTAGATAATCTAGATATTCTAGAGTTTCTAGTTCTAGTTTTCCAAAAGGAAGCGTTCGGCTTCGATAGCAGCCTGGCAACCTGTTCCGGCAGCACTGATGGCCTGACGGTAGACGGGATCAGCACAGTCGCCTGCTACGAAGACACCTGGCAACTTTGTGCGTGGCGTACCGTCAATCTTCTTCAGATAGCCAACTTCGTCGGTTTCAAGCCACTCCTTGAAGATATCCGTATTAGGCTTGTGACCAATAGCCAGAAAGAATCCGTCAATTTGGATATCTACCAGCTGTTCGTCAGCTTCGCCCTTGCGTTTTACCAGATGTGCACCCTCCACACCATCTTCGCCAAAGAGGCCAAGGGTGTTGTGCTCAAATAGGATTTCGATGTTCTCACGTTCCATTACGCGCTGTTGCATCACTTTTGAGGCACGCAGGAAAGGCTTGCGCACAATCATATATACTTGCTTGGCCAGTCCGCTCAGATAAAGGGCATCCTCGCAGGCTGTGTCGCCACCACCCACTACGGCTACCGTCTTCTTGCGATAGAAGAAACCATCACATGTGGCACAGGCACTAACGCCCATACCGTTGTATTTCTGCTCGTCAGGCAGTCCTAAGTACTTGGCTGAGGCACCTGTAGCGATGATAACGGTATCGGCTTCAATCTCACGTCCGGCATCATCCCAAGCCTTATAGGGACGCTGTGTTAGGTCAACCTTCACGATTTCGCCATCGCGGATGTCTGTGCCAAAGCGTTCAGCCTGTTCGCGCAAGTCCATCATCATCTGGTTGCCATCTACGCCATGAGGATAACCAGGGAAATTTTCAACCTCGGTAGTCTGTGTTAGCTGACCGCCTGGTTGTAAGCCGCAATACTCAATAGGACTGAGATTGGCCCGGCTGGCATAAATAGCAGCGGTATACCCTGCGGGCCCGCTGCCAATAATCAAACATTTTGTATGTTCCATTCTAAAGCAGTTCTTTTATCTGTGCTTCGATGTTCTCAATCTTTTCTGTGGGTTCGAAACGTGCTACCACCTGTCCCTTCTTATTGATAAGGAATTTGGTGAAGTTCCACTTGATATCGTTCTTTTCCTTGTAGTCTGGGTCTGCCTTTGAGAGCATGTCTTCCAGAATGTGTGCAATGGGGTGCTCCATGTCCCATCCGGCAAAGCCCTTCTGCTCCTGCAAGAACTTGTAAAGTGGCTCGGCATCGTCGCCATTCACCTTAACCTTCTTGAAACGGGGGAATTCGGTGCCGAAGTTCAGTTTGCAGAACTCGTGGATAGACTCGTCGGTGCCAGGAGCCTGCTGTCCGAACTGGTTGCAGGGGAAATCGAGGATTTCGAAACCTTGGCCGTGATACTTCTTGTAGAGGGCTTCCAACTCGTCATACTGTGGCGTGAAACCGCATTTTGTAGCTGTGTTGACAATCAACAATACCTCATTGGCATACTCTTTCAGCGATACATCTTTACCTTTTCTGTCTTTGACAGAGAAATCATAAACTGTCTTCATTTTTTTTAGTTATGTGTTACAATTAAAATAATAATTCGTATCTTTACTAGTCAGCAAAGATACGAATTATTTGTCTTTTTACCAAATGTTTTATGATTTTTTATTTAAACCAGTAGCTTGGAGTAATCGTCTTTTCAACTTTTTCCTCTATATCATCAGGTAGGTTGCAGAAGAAATCAATGCCAGTACGGTCTTCTAAAACGTCGATGCTGACAGCATAGTTCTTGCGAGTATCGTTCGAACGGTCGGCGTTTATATGCTCAACCCAGTAGCCCATAGCCTGCCATTGGCTACCCTTTTTACTCAATATTGCCATAAAGAAGTATTTTGGAACAGGAATATGGCTGTCATTAACTTGACTGCTTTGGTGACTGTTGCGGTTGACATACTCTATGATGTTTGCTTTTTTGTCAATGGTGCCGCCTTTGCAGACATAAAGTGTGTCTGACTGGTTGGCCCATGTGCGCACATCTCCTTCCATTTTTTCCCAAAGTCCGGCATTAAACTTGTTATACTGTGGCTGCATATTGGTGATGAAGAACGTCTGATAGTTGCATTCTTCCGCTCTCAGACGGTCTGCCGAAGGACAGATGTGGCCGTGGTCGTAGCCGGAATACCTGTATGGATCTTCTGAAAAGCGATAGGTGATAGGCAGGTCGGCATCGTTAGGATACTGGCATGTGGCTGACAGTGTGCCGTCATTGTCTGAATAGTATCGTGATACGTTGTATGAGCTATGGTAGTTGATGCTGCTATATAACTGATAGCAACTCCAGCGCTGGGCATTTATGCCATAATCCCATTCTACACAGTAGTTGACACCCTCGTCTCGCGTGTTCTTATTTAATATAGACTTATGAACAACAACCACACTGCTGCCACCCTTTAGTTTTGGGAATTCATAACGATACTTCGCTTCTGCAGGTCCAGAAGTGTTCTTGTTACTGTTGGTTCCTGCTTCCGATGAACCTCCGCCTGGCTTAATGATAATATCCTCACCATCGTCACCACAGGACGAAAGACTGAGGGTTGCTATAAGCAATAGAGATAGAATTTTGGTAGTCTTCATAAGCTATAGTTTTTAGTTTATATTTTGTGTTTAGCTGAAAAAGGCGCGACCATAAGGCATATGCAACTACCTTTGGACGCGCCTTAGATGTCTTGTTCGTTGGCGTGAAATATCTTATTTCTTCGCAGCCTTACCGTAGCGGCTCATGAACTTATCAACACGACCTGCGGTGTCGACGAGCTTGCTCTTACCAGTGTAGAAGGGGTGAGAAGTGCTCGAAATTTCAATCTTTACCACGGGGTAAGTTTCGCCTTCGAATTCCACGGTGTCATTCGTCTTTGCTGTAGACTTCGAAAGGAACATATCGCCGTTGGACATGTCCTTAAACACGACGGGGCGATAGTTTTCTGGATGAATACCTTTTTTCATTTTTCTTGTTAATTATACT
>JAFVHO010000207.1 GCA_017474485.1 Prevotella sp. | reverse complement strand
TGGCTGATGTCACCCAACTCGTCATCGGGCAAACGTCGCTCCAGTTCGTGGTCGAGCGCCTCGCCCTGTTCAGCCTTCACAGCAAACTCGCGCAGATAGCCGATGTGACGGCTGATGCGATGGGTACTTAGGTAGAGCACGATGCCCAGTAGTAGTGTCAGGGCAACGGCAAAGTAGATGTAAGTATTGTCGGCCTGAAGTGAACGCGTCAACTCTGCCGAATATGGTACAGCGGTACGTACAATGGTGTTGCCAAACCGAGTGGCTGAATAGAAATACGTCTCGTGGGTGGATTGCGACAGGCGCTTGATATCGTAGCCGTTTCCATCATGCAGAGCCTGCTGGATTTCCGTTCGTTCGAGATGATTTCCTAGAGAATCCAATTGTGGCTCGTAACTGTCAAGAATGACTCGTCCATTCTTGTCTATGATAGACACGCGTAGCCCTTCCATATTATGCCTTTCCACATAATCGCAAAACAGGCGGTTATTTGTAAGGCTGTCTTCACCAAGTGTCTGCACCATTTCATAGTTGTACATCTGAAGACGTGAGTGAAGAATGTCAATCTTGTACTCCTTCTCACGCTGGTATTGATACACACTAAAGCAAACAGCAAAGAGCAGGAAAACACCACCGATACTGAACAGCAGATTACGCTGAAAGGATTTACTTTTCAAAGCAGTAGCCATAACCTACACGTGTTTTTATCTGTTTGCCATAACGGCCGATTTTCTTACGCAGTCGGGTGATATTAACATCCACTGTGCGGTCGAGTACAAGCACATCCTGCGGCCAACAATGTCTTAAAAGATCTTCTCGCGAAAAAACCTTACCAGAGTGTTGCAATAGAAGCGACAATAATTCATATTCTAATTTTGTGAGTGATAAATTTTGGCTATCCAAAGTGGCAGTCTTGGCATAAAGGTCAAGCGTGATACCCTCATAGAAAATCTTATTGTCTGAAGTAATTACAACTTGTTCATCATGATGAAGATATGAATGAGATGCCCGCCTGAGAACCGCACGGACTCTTGCCTTTACTTCTTTCATACTCAGTGGCTTGGCAATATAGTCATCAGCCCCGATATTCAGTCCTTTAACCAGATTGTCCTCTCCCTCTAATGCTGTGATGAAGATGATGGGGATCTCCGCCGTTATAGGATTGTCCTTTATCTTTCGTGCCATCTGGAATCCAGACATTTCGCCCATCATCACATCTAAAAGAATCAGTGCATACTCTTGCAGAGGAAGTTCAAGAGCCTCCTCTGCCGAATTGGCAGTCATAATTTCAAACCCTTCAGTTTCAAGGTTGTATTGCAGTATCTCGCAGATGTCCTGCTCATCGTCGACAACGAGTATTTTCATAAGTTCTTCAATACGTTTTGTTTCATTCTACTGCTTTTTGGCGACAAAGATAGTGATTTTTTCCGAGAAAAAAGAAAAGCGTGTATTACAATGATATGACATTGCATGTCTGCCTATTAAGTCCTCACCATAATTCCATAACGCAAAGATTGTTATCACTTCCAACATATATAGTAGGTAGAAAGCGGAAATGTTACATTTCATTGTTTATCAGTTTTGTTTGGCAAAGTTAAGAATGATGCAATGGAGCAGAGAAGGATTACTGCTATAAAGAAAGTCCTCATATCCGTTTTCTTATTTATACGAATATGAGGACCTGTTTACTTAACTGTCACCTGTAAAGGTTGCTGACGAGCCTGCATAAAACCTTCGATGCGTAATTGCCATTCAGCTTGAGAACGAACATCGAACTCGCTCCATGCTGCACCAAAGAAGTAGTGGAAGCGCTGACCGTTCTGATAGTTCTTCAAGATACCAAGAGCGTGGTTTTCCTGTTGCCTGATAGTGACCTTAGTGTCAGGGAACAGCAGAGCAGAATAAATCAGGAACTGATGACGCTCAGGGTCGACGGTGGGGTCGGCATAATGGACGTAGTCCTTACCGATGACGACCGCGGTGGGGGCAGCAGGTCGGATGGCCAAGCCTGCAGCGATGTCGTAATGCCCCTTGGCAGAAGCCACTCCCCCGTTTGATCGGGGGGCTTCTGCATACCAAACCCATGCCTCACAAAAGTTTGAACCCTTGTCGAGCGAAAGAATACGATGTTCGGTTACACCATCGATTGTTGGGAAGTTGACTTGAACGGTAAAACGCAGCGGCCCTTTGTCTAATATCTTGTAGGTTTCATAACACCAAGGATAAACTATCTTTCCTTCCTTTATCAAACACGGTGTGCCACAACCTAAGGTCGGACCAACACCATAACAATCGAGTGCCAGCCCATGGTCGAGGTGAAAATTCAGACGCGGGTCGTCACGATACAGTTTATCAAGCACTAGTTCGGTTGTGCGCTTTACCCATACATCATGACCGAAGCCCTTTTCTCCCCTCTTCTGTAGTGCAGGACCATATAGGCGGAAACCAATACGGTCGTTCTCAAAAGCGATGTCTTCAAGTCGCTCAGGATACATACGACCACCGACCCATGAACGTTCAAAGGCTTCGGGTATACCTGCTTGAACCTTGAAAGTCGACTTGCCATTTGGTTTAACGTATACGCTCATGAGCAAACGACCGTCATAGGTCCACTGCGTAGGCTGCTCAATATCAAAGACATCGCGTACTATAAGCTTAGTGCGAGGTTTAACCCCCAACTGTTCAGCACTGATACTGATGAGTTCTGAACGTTGTTGGTTCGTCTTGTTCTCAACAACTATCGTTGTCTGTGCCTTCAATGAGGACTGAAGGATAAGAACAAATGCAAGAAGAAATAGTTGTTTTTTCATTTTTATTTCGTGAACTTTTTGCAAAAGTACGCAAAATATTCTATTTTTCATTGACAATCTACTACTTTTTTCATTTATCGGAATAATTCTGCAAATACTGTAAACGTTTGCGGTATAAAAAAAGATAAGAAACTTGTTAATACAAGATAATAGTAGTACATTTGCAGCGAAAAAACAATAAAAACTATAGCATATGATGAAAAAACTAATCGTGATGAGCTGTATGTTCTGTCTGACGCTGGCTGCAATGGCCGACGGAGGAAAGATTGATGGTTCGACCATCAAGAAGATAACGTTCAATGGTGATCAGGTTATCATAGAGTACAACAATGGCAGCCAGACAACGACTGCCGACATGGCAGAGGTGATAATCGACTTCAGCACGGCAACGAGCGTTGAGGAACGTACCGCAATTTTAAAGAAGACTGGTCTGAAAGGCAAGGAAGTGTACGACCTGAAGGGGCAAGTTGTGGTTAATGGTTCAAACCTAATGGATAAAGGCCAATTGAAGAAGGGTATCTATATTATTGACGGCAAAAAGGTAACAATAAAATAACAAAGAGGGAAATGATGAAAAAATATGTATGTTTTTGGCTGTTAGCCACTATTTGTTGCCTGACGGGATTTGCCCAAAATGCTAATGACTACTCCGTCAGCCAGAATCCACAGAAGAATCAGGCCGTCCTGACGCTGAATGACGGTTCGAAGAAGTATTACAATACCGAATCGGTAAGCAGCATGGACTTCAGTGGTGCCAACATCACCGTGAACCAACAGGCTGGTAGCTATACCTTTAAGAACAGCGTGACGGCCTTGGACTTCAACAAGGGTAACGCTGAAACGCGAGTAGTGATTAGCGAGGCGCAGGGTTGGCTGGAGTCAGCTTACGTGAAGTTTACAAAGCTGGCCGGTATCAAACGGTATAATGTGTATGTCAATGACCAAATCATTGACACACAGTTGGTACGCGACTATGGCTCATACGGTCGTGCCGATGCCGTTGGCCTGAAGGCAGGAACATACACCATGAAGGTGGTGCCTGTAGCTGACGATGGTCAGGAAATCACTGCCTGTGCTGCAGAGGCTAAAGACATCAGCGTACGCGCTATCAACCGCGACGGCTATGCCCACTATAATACGACGGCAGGTGTAGGTGCCTATAACAACGACGGCACACTGAAGACGGGTGCCCGTGTCATCTATGTCACTAAGAATAATGCTAAGACGATTACGCTGAGCATGTCGACAGGCAAGAAGGAGGAAACACGTACCGGCATCCAGGACATCATCCAGGCTTACGAAAAAGGCGCAGAGACACGTCCGTTGGCCATCCGTATCATCGGACAATTGAAAAAGGCTGACATGCCCGAACTGGGCAGCTCGGCCATCGGCCTTCAGGTGAAGGGTAAAGGACAGAATATGAACCTGACCATTGAGGGTATCGGCAACGATGCCACGCTACATGGATTTGGCGTGCTGGTACGCAACTGCAAATATGTGGAACTGCGCAACTTTGCGGTCATGATGCACCCCGAGGACGGTATCAGTTTCGATACCGACAACGAACACGTCTGGGGCCATCACCTCGACATCTTCTATGGCGAGAATAAGGGTGGTGATAAGGCTAAGGGTGACGGTTCGTTCGACGTGAAGGGTACCATGTACTGCACTGTCAGCGACAATCACTTCTGGGACAGCGGCAAATGTAACTTGAACTCGAACGGTGACGAGGTAGACTTCGTGACCTATCGTCACAACTGGTACGATCACAGTGACTCTCGCCATCCGCGTGTACGCCAGTCGAAGCACCTGCACGTCTACAACAACTACTTCGATGGCAACGCCAAATATGGTGTCGGCGCTACGACGGGTTCGTGTATCTTCGTCGAGAAGAACTACTACCGCAACTGCAAATACCCCATGCTCATCTCGAAGCAGGGTTCTGACATCCACAATGGCGTAGGCAGTTCGGATCAGACCAAGGGCACATTCTCGAGTGAAGACGGCGGCATAATCAAGGCCTACGACAACTATATCATCGGTGCTACCAGTTTCGAACCATACGTGGCTGGTGACGCAACCTACAGCAAGCACTTTGATGCCTACGTCGTTGAGAACCGCAACGACCAAGTTCCTGCCGAGGTCATCACCCTAAAGGGAGGTACGGGCTACAACAACTTCGATACCGCTGGTGACTTCTACCAGTACACACCCGATGCTGCCAGCGACGTCCCCTCAGTAGTCACTGGCCAATACGGTGCAGGACGCTGCGAACACGGCGACTTCCAGTACACCTTCGACAATGCTACACAAGACAAGAACTACGACGTAATTACCGACTTGTCGAACAAGCTGAAGAACTATACCAACAGCGCTCTTGTGGGTATCTTCGGCGACGAAAATGCTAGCAGCAACGAACATGGTAACGAGCAAGGCGGTGAAGAGCAAGGTGGTGAAGAACAAGGTGGCGACGAGCCCGCTCCGACAGGAACAATAACAGCATCGTTCGATGGCTCACCTTCTAATAGCATGTTTACTGTAGCAGGTGACTATGGTGATGGCAAGATTACCTATAATGGAGATTATTACAAGAGGGGTGTCAAGTTGAATAGTAAGGGCTCTATCACCTTCACTCCGACCAACGATTATAAGATGACGATGGTATTGTCTACTGCTAAGGGCGGTCGCACGGTGAAAGTCAACGATGTTGAGACCGCAGGTGGTACGGAGAATAC
>JAFVHO010000206.1 GCA_017474485.1 Prevotella sp. | reverse complement strand
CGAGGTGGTGGTCACAGGTTACACCACCCAGCGCAAGGCCGACCTGACGGGTGCAATCTCGACAGTGAGTGTCGACGAGATGGCGAAGCAGAACGAGAACAACCCAATGAAGGCGCTGCAAGGTCGTGTGCCTGGCATGAATATCACTGCCGACGGTAACCCCTCGGGTGCTGCGACTATCCGCATCCGTGGTAATGGTTCCTTAGACCACAATGATCCACTTTACATCATTGACGGTGTACCGACTACGGCTGGCATGCACGAACTGAATGGTAACGATATTGAGAGCATTCAGATTCTGAAGGATGCCGCGTCGGCCAGCATCTATGGTAGCCGCGCTGCCAATGGTGTCATCATCATCACCACCAAGAAAGGTAAGGATGGCAAGGTGAAGGTGAACTTCGACGGAAGCATTGCTGCCTCATTCTATACCAATAAGATTGAGACGATGAATGCCAGCGAGTGGGGCCGTGCCTTTTGGCAGGCTAATGTCAACGATGGTCTGAATCCCAATAACAACAACTTAGGCTACAATTACGACTGGAGCTACGACAAGAACGGTAACCCCGTGCTGAACGGCATGACAATGAATATGTTCCTCGACGAGAACGGTACCGTTCGTGCCGGCGACACTGATTGGTTCGACGAGGTGACGCGTACAGGTGTCGTACAGCAGTATAACCTCTCGGTGAGCAATGGTTCTGAAAAGGGCAACTCCTTCTTCTCCTTGGGCTATTACGACAATCAGGGTACCATCAAGGACTCGTGGTTCAACCGCCTCTCTGCCCGTGCCAATGCTGATTATAAACTTTTTGACGGAGCCGTAACTATCGGCGAGAACTTTACCATCAACCGCACAAAGGGCGTCGATGCCCCTGGCGGTGTGCTGGAGCACGCCTTGGAGTTTAACCCCAATTTCCCCATCTACGCCGAGAACGGTAAGTACGCTCAAGCCCTCGGCGCCTACTCCGAGCGTGAAAACCCACTGAGCATGATTGCCAACAACAAAGACAACGAATACATGATGTGGCGTATGTTTGGCGACGTACACTTGAGCGTCACCCCCTTCAAGAACTTCACGGTTCGTACTACTCTTGGCATGGACTATTCGCAGAAGCAGCAGCGCTTCTTCACCTACCCCATAGCCAACGGTAAGGTGAAGCGCGACGATAGTGCTGCTGAGAGCAAGCAGTAGCACTGGATGCGCTGGAGGTGGAACGCCATTGCAACCTACAACTTGGAGATTGGCAAGCATCGCGGCGATGCCATGGTCGGTATGGAGGTCAATCGCGAGGACTACAACTGGAATAGTTCCAAGCGCTACGAACTGGCTATTCTGAACACCGACTACATGTGGCCGTCGGCAGGTTCTGGCAAACAACTGGCAGAAGGCTCTGGCAGCGGCTATTCGCTCGTGTCATTCTTTGGTAAAGTGAACTACTCTTACGACGACAAGTATCTCGCTTCGTTCACCATCCGTCGTGACGGTTCAAGCCGCTTCGGCCATAACAATCAGTACGGTACATTCCCTTCATTCTCGGCTGGTTGGCGCCTTTCTCAGGAGAAGTTCATGCAAGACCTGAAATGGCTCGACAACCTGAAGGTTCGCTACTCTTGGGGACGCACTGGTAATCAGGAGATTTCGAACACTGCTCGCTATACACTTTATATCCCTGTGACGTCAACAGGACTCTGGGGCAGTGGTGATGCAGGTACCAGTTATGATGTTGCGGGTAAGAATGGCGGCTATGAACTGCCAAATGGTTATGTCCGTTCGCAGCGCGGCAACGACGATATCAAGTGGGAGACGACTACCCAGCACAACATTGGTGTCGACTTCGGCTTCCTGGGCAACGAAATCTACGGCTCGTTTGACTGGTTCGACAAGAAGACCACCGATATCCTGCTCTTCATGGACGGCATCGCTGCCATGGGTGAGGGTGCTGGCCAGTGGATCAATGCCGGCGAGGTGAAAAACAAAGGTTGGGAGTTGTCACTGGGCTATCGCCATAAGCTTTCCAACGGCTTCTCGTGGGACATCAATGGCAACATCAGCCGCTATGTGAACGAGATTTCCCGTCTGCCTGAAACCGTGGCTGCTAGCGGACGCTACGGCGGCAACAGCAAGAAGACCGTTATAGGTCATCCCATGTATTCGCAGGTTGGCTTCATCTATGACGGTATTTTCAAGAGCCAAGAAGAGATTGACAACCACGCCAAGCAAGAGGGTGCCGGCCTAGGCCGCATCCGTTACAAGGACTTGAACGGCGATGGCATCATTACCGAGGATGATCAGGACTGGATTTTTGACCCGACACCTGACTTTACGTGGGGTTTGAATATCTACGTGCAGTACAAAGACTTCGACCTGACCATGTTCTGGCAGGGCGTACAGGGCGTTGATGTTGACTGCCGTGGTTACAAATCGCAGACCGACTTCTGGGCCAACTCAGCTATTAATGTGCCCTATTTGAACAAAGGTGTCCGTGTTCTCGACGCTTGGACTCCTGCCAATCCCGGCAGTGACATTCCTGCACTGACCACAAGCGATACGAATCGTGAGGGACGCGTCTCGTCTTACTATATCGAGAACGGTTCTTACTGCAAGTTGCGCACCATTCAGTTGGGTTACAACCTGCCTAAGAGCATTGTCAGCAAGTTGCACATGGACCGCATTCGTCTCTATGCTTCGGCTCAGAACCTCATTACCATCAAGAGCAGCAAGTTCACTGGTAACGATCCTGAGAACCCCGGATTTGGCTATCCTATCCCCCTCAATCTGACATTTGGACTGAACGTAGGATTTTAATTAATTGAGAATTGAGAATTGAAAATTGATAATTATGATTACCAAGATATATAAAACAATCTGTGCAATCTGCGCAATCTGTGTTTTGACAGCATGCTCCGACTTCTTAGAGGAGCAAGTGCCACAGGCCACGCTGACTCAGGACGAGGTTAAGAACCCTGAGTATATAGACAATGTGCTGACGTCTGCCTACGCTGGACTGCTCAGCATCGAGGACATGAACTCCAGCTTCTCTCTCTGGAACTACGACGTGCGTTCGGACGATGCCTACGTGGGCGGTGCCGATTTCTCAGACGGCGAGCCCTTCCATATCCTCGAGAAGAGTTCGGGCGTAATGACCACTGACTGGCCCTACAACGACATATGGAACCGTTTCTACAAGTATCTGTCACGCATCAGCCTCTCACTCGACATGCTGAATGTTGCCGACCAGAACAACAGCACTATCCAGCAGCGTACCGCTGAGATGAAGTTCCTGCGTGCCTATGGTCATTTCCAGCTGAAGCGGCTGTTTAAGAAGATTCCTTTCGTCAACAAGCTCAACATGACAGAAGAGGACTACAATAACCTCTCTAACACTGAATATACCAACGACGAAGGCTGGCAGCAGATTATCAACGATTTGGAGGATGCCTATGCCGTACTGCCCGTAACCCAGACTGAAAAGGGACGTCCTACAAAGGCTGCCTGTGCTGCCTTTCTGGCCAAGGTCTACCTCTACAAGGCCTACCGTCAGGACGACGCCAACAGCAATCAGGTGACCGCCGTCAACACCGATGACCTGCAGAAAGTAGTTCAGTACACCGCACCCGCCCTCTACACCGGCTATGGTCTGGAAAGCGACCTGCACAACAACTTCCGTCCTGAGGAACAGTATGAGAATGGCAAGGAAAGTCTTTGGGCCATTCAGTACTCAAAGAATGATGGTACCACTTGGGGCAACCTCAACTTCAGCTACCGTCTCATCGTACCCTGTATTCCTAAGATTCACGACAGCGGCTGTGACTTCTACAAGCCCAGCATCAACCTTGTCAACGCCTATCGTACCAACAGCGACGGCCTGCCCGTTTTTGACAATGCTCCGACTACCGACTATGCCGTTGGTTCTGCCGAGACTGTCGACCCACGCCTCTTTGTGACAGTAGGTGTACCGGGCACTCCCTATATGTTCAATCCAAGCTTTATGATGAGCAAGACTAATACCTGGAGTCGTTCAGGTGGTTCTTATGGCTACAATGTCTCGCTGAAGCAGAACATCGACCCTGCCCTGACTGACAACTACCTCTTTGTTTGCGACAACCAGTGGGCTTCATCGATGAACCGCGTAGTGCTGCGCTATGCCGATGTACTTCTGATGCGTGCCGAGGCTTTGGTCCAGTTGGGACAGACCACTGAAGCCATTGCACTCGTCAACCAGTTACGCGACCGTGCTGCCGGCATGGCTTCTGGTAGTGTCGTTGCCAATTATCCTAACAAGTATGGTGTTCACTATGCCATCGGCAAGTATAATGGAACGTATTCCAAGGATGATGCCATGAAGATAGTAAAGATGGAACGACGCTTAGAACTTGCCATGGAATGTGAACGTTTCTTCGACCTTGTCCGTTGGGGTGATGCCGCTACCGTGCTGAATCACTTCTACAGCAGCGAGAGCGAGAAGATGAACTTCCTCAAGGGTTCGCAGTTTACTGCCAACAAGAACGAGTATCTGCCTATTCCTCACAATCAGATGTCTATCGCTAACGGACGCTACACACAGAATTGTGGACAGTGGTAATTAACAGTTTATAGTTTAAAGTTTATAGATTATAGTTATGAAAACGATATATAGCATTATCTGTGCATTCTGCGTCATCTGCGGTTTCACGGCCTGCAGTAGCGACGACCATACGGGCAGCATCAATGTCAGTGGCCAGTGCCTTGTTGAGAAGTTCGTGCTCAACGGCCAGTATGAAGGTGTCATCAACAACGAGAAGCGACTGGTGAAGGTCAAGGTGCCTGTAGACTTCAATATGAAGAACGATATGGAGGTGACCGCTCTCACCATGTCGTCAGGAGCTAAGTCTAACATCAAGGTGGGTGACCACTTGAATTTCGATGCCGACCGCAACTTACACATCACGAATGGCGACCTCGTAAGAGACTATCAGTTGTCAGTCCGCAACGATGAGGCTCTGCTGAAGCTGTTCATCCTCGAAGGCGTCAAGGGTGCCATCAATCAGGACGATAAGACCGTCACCGTTTCAGTGATGGCCAATAGCGGCATCGACCTCTCTAATGCCACTTTCGAGGTGGAATGCAGCGAGGATGCCACATGTAGCCCTGCCAGTGGAACCAATGCTAATTTTACGGAGCCCTTCCAACTGACACTGACTGACAATACGGCTACCAACACCTATACCGTTAACGTGTCGCTCATCGAGAATCCGGTAGCCATCTTCGTAGGTGATGCAGAGAACGTAGAGCTGCTGAACGATGAAGAGAAGGCTGCTGCCAAGTGGCTCACCGGCAACGTCGAGGGTGCCGCCTATGCTTCATGGGATATGGTGGCCAGCGGCAGTATCTCGCTTGACGAGTGCAAACTCATCTTCTTCCATCGTCACAGCCCCGCATACGGCACATACAATGGTTTTGCCGAAGCTGCCACTGGAGCCATGACGGCCCTGCCCAAAATGAAAGACTTTTGGAAGAAGGGTGGTGCCTTTGTGTTGAGTCGCTCGGCCGTCAACTACGCCATTGCCCTCGGTGCTATGCCCGTAGATGCATTCCCTAATAACTGCTGGGGCGGCACAAGCGGTGAAGGCTCCGACCTGATGGGCGACGACCCCTGGCACTTCTTTGCCTACGACATCAACCACCAGTTATGGAAGAATCTCAAGACCTATCCTGGTGCTCCTGACGATGCCGTCTACACACTTGACAACGGCTATACCATTTGTAACACCACTTCGCAGTTTGCGCTCTGGGCTCCCTATACGGACAGCAATGCCTTTGAAACCATCACTGGCTGTCGTGCCCTGGCTCATGGTGGCGACGGTGCTGTCGTGGCATGGGAACTGAAAGCTGCTGACGGCAACTACGGCAAGGGCGGTATCATCTGCTTCGGATCAGGTCTCTTCGACTGGAACTCTCCTACACCCTACGAGTCGAACTATCACGACAATATGGGAGGCATTATGCTCAACGCACTTAATTACTTGACGAAATAAATAAAGAAAATAGTTATGAAGACAATGTTATATAGCACCATCTGCGTAATCTGCGTTATTTGTGGTTTTACATCGTGCAGTGACGATGACAATTTCGGCGATCCTGCAAAGGACTGGGCAGGTACGACGACCCTTTTCACACCTACCGATGCCCAGGGTTTTAACACCTACTATATGCCGTCAGTAGGCCGTGTGGGCGACCCCATGCCTTTCTACGACAGACAAGTTGGCGACTTTAAAGTGCTCTACCTGCAGGAGTTCGACAACAACATGAGCCATCGCTTCCATCCCATCTGGGGCGTATCGACCAAGGACGGTGCCAACTATGAATCGCTTGGTGAAATCCTCCCCTACGGCACTAACGACTACCAGCAGGATGCCGCCCTCGGCACAGGCTGCGCCTACGAGAAAGATGGAACGTATTATATCTACTATACCGGCCATAATGGCAACTGCAAAAACCGCGAGGTGGTGATGCGTGCTACATCTTCCGACTTCAAGACTTGGACTAAGGACGAGCTCTGGACGCTCAACGGCCCGGACTACGGCTACTCTGGCAACGACTTCCGCGACCCGCAGATATTCGTCGCCGACGACAACCTCTATCACATGGTCATTGCCACCTACCCCGTCAATGGCGGTGACCCCTGTTTTGCCGAGTTCAAGTCAAGCGACATGAAGAACTGGGAGCACGTAGGCCGTTTCAAGATGATCTGGGACCGCATGCTCGAATGTCCTGACATCTTCAAAATGGGTGATTACTGGTACCTCGTCTATAGCGAGAGTTTCAAAGCCAGCTGGAGCCGCAAGGTGAAGTACATGATGGCCAAAAGCTATGACGAGCTGAAAGCCTGCTTCAACGACGGTCCTAAATGGCCTGCCGATGGTCATGAGGGCGTGCTCGACAGCCGTGCTTTTTATGCAGGCAAGACGGCCTCGAATGGTACTGACCGTTACATCTGGGGCTGGTGTCCTTTCCGCTCAGGTGCTGACATTCACGAGAAGAACATCAGTGTTGGTGCTGGTGACGGCAATGAACCCAACTGGAGCGGCGTCCTCGTTTGCCACAAGATTATTCAGCACAGTGACGGCACGTTGACCCTTGGTGCAGTGCCTGCTATGGTCTCGAAATACAATCAGACTGTCAACGCTACAGTGATGGCTTCGAACGGATACAACAATGGCGCTCTCAGTGGCGATGACGCCTATGTGCTCTACAATCGCCTGGGCTCCTGCAACCACATATCGTTCACCGTCAAGACTTCTAACAACTGGGATAAGTTCGGCGTATCTTTCGTTCGCAGCACTGATCTTGATTACTATTATACAATGGTTGTCAACCCTGAGGATGAGAACCATCGCAAGGTTAACTTCGAACAGGAAGGCTATCGCATTGTGAAGGCTATTGAGGATGGCAAGGAAGTTGAGAAGAAAGTATATGGAAAAGGCTTCATTGAGGGAATCGACGGCTACTGGTTTGAGCGTCCCGCCGATAACACCTACAACATCGACATCTACACCGACAACAGCGTCCTGACGCTCTATATTAATGATGTCTGTGCCTACACCCAGCGCATCTACGGCATCCAGAAGAACTGCTGGAGCATCAACAACTACGGTGGCTCCGTAACCGTCAGCGATGTAAAAGTCAGCCAGCAGTAATTGCGGCTTATATGAATTATCGTTCAATGTAGCAGAATAATGTTACATTGAACGATTTCTTTTATCCTATGTAACATATCTTATTTTCTTTTGGCTCTGTTTGCAATAATTTTGCACTCAGAAAATTTAATTGTCTAACCCTTTAAATAACAACATTATGAAAAAAGTATTTTTACTCTTATGCCTTTTGGCAACTACTACCATCGTTACGGCCACTGACTTGTGGGAAGGTACGCACGCAGTAGATTGGTCTAACACACTGACTATCGAGGCTGCTAAGTTTGCAGAAGCCCAAGTAGGTCAGAAAATCGTCGTCGAATTTAAGGACGCCACAGGTGAGGTCATCGAATTGCACAGTAACGGCGGCATGCTGCCCGGCACTCGCTATATGCACAAAATCTTTGCAGACCAGAACAATAT
>JAFVHO010000205.1 GCA_017474485.1 Prevotella sp. | reverse complement strand
TGAGGCCGAAGCTCAGGCCATGGACAAGAAGGCCGAGGCTTATAAGAAGTATAACAATGCTGCCGTCATGCAGATGATGATTGAGGTATTACCTCAGGTGGTCGAGAACGTGGCTAAGCCTATCTCAGCCATCAAGGATGTTCACGTCTATAGCGGAGGACAAGACAGCGGTGCTGGCGTGGCAGCCATGAGCGGTGGCGTACCCGTTGCCATCAAGCAGGCTTTCGATGTACTTAAGTCGGCAACTGGCGTTGATATGGCCGACATCATGCGTGCTGGCACCATCGATGCCAAAGTAAACCGCAACATCAACCTCAATGACGAGGCCCGCGATGCTGTCGACAACATAACAGGAAAGAAGAAGTGAAGATATTAATTACAGGAGCCAGTGGTTTCATTGGCTCCTTTATTGTGGAAGAAGCGCTCCGACGCGGATTCGAGACGTGGGCAGCTGTACGTGGTAGCAGTTCACGCCAGTTTCTGACGGACGAACGCATCCACTTTATCGAGTTGAACCTCTCGTCGGAAGAACAGCTCTGCGAGCAGCTGAAAGACCATCAGTTCGACTATGTGGTACATGCTGCAGGCGTCACTAAGTGTCTGAAAAAGACCGACTTCCACCGCATCAATACCGAGGGCACCCAAAATCTTGTACGTGTGCTATTGGCATTACAGATGCGCATCAAACGCTTCGTCTACATCAGCAGTCTCAGTATTATGGGCGCTATCCGTGAACAACAGCCCTACACAGAAATCTTGGAAAGCGACGAAGCCAAGCCGAATACTGCCTACGGAAAGAGTAAGCTGGAGGCAGAAAAGTGGTTGGCAACCGTTAAGGACCTGCCTTACGTTGTTCTCCGTCCTACGGGTGTCTATGGTCCTCGTGAGCGCGACTATTTCATGATGGCTAAGAGCATCAAGTCGCATACCGACTTTGCTGTGGGCTACAAGCAGCAGGACATCACTTTTGTCTATGTAACGGACGTCGTGCAGGCCGTCTTTTTAGCATGTGAGAAGGGCGTGACTGGTCGCAAATATTTCCTAAGCGACGGCGAAGTTTACCAATCGTCCACCTTTAGCAATCTGATCCGCAAAGAGTTGGGTAATCCCTGGTGGATTCGTATCACAGCTCCTATCTGGGTATTGCGTGTAGTAACCTTTGTGGGCGAATATGTAGGACGACTAACAGGCAAGGTAACGGCCCTCAACAATGACAAGTATAACATCATGCGGCAGCGTAATTGGCGTTGTGACATTGAACCTGCACGTCAGGAGTTGGGATACGAACCACAAGTAAAACTGGAGGAAGGCGTACGTCGCAGTATTAAATGGTATAAGGATAACGGATGGCTATAAAGATTAGTGAGCTCTTTATACGAGATAAAAAAGCCAAGAAAGGATTATTGGCATTTGAATGGGTAGCCATTGGCTATCTGTTATTTACTTTGTTGATGATGCTCATCCTGTGGGACAAACTGGTTGCACCAGGAGAGATGCTAAAGGGTCGTGCACAGTTTCTGTTAGTTACGCTGGCTTGCTGGGCCATTTACTACCTCTGGCCTTGCAAGTTGACGATATTCTTCCGCGTATTGGCACAGATGGCGTTCTTAGGTTGGTGGTATCCTGACACCTACGAAATGAATCGTGCCCTACCCAATCTCGACCATGTGTTTGCAGGTTGGGAACAGTCGCTGTTCGGTTATCAGCCCTCGCTGCTCTTTGCGCAGAAAGTGCCATACGGTTGGTTCTCTGAATTGATGTGCTTAGGCTATGTCAGCTATTTCCCGTTGATGCTCATTACCTATCTCTACTACTTCTTCAAGCGCTATCAGGAATTCCAAATGACGGCCTTCGTCATGCTTAGTTCCTTCTTTGCATACTATGTCGTCTTCGTGCTTCTACCAGTTACAGGACCGCAATTCTACTATCTCGCTGTTGGTACGGAAAAGATTGCCGAGGGCATCTTCCCCAATCTGGGTGACTGGTTTCTGACGCACTCCGAACGGATGGCTGCACCAGGCTGGACGGATGGTTTTTTCTATCATCTGCTCGACCTGACACACGATGCTGGTGAGCGCCCCACCGCTGCTTTTCCCAGCAGTCATGTAGGTGTCACAACGGTCGTCATGTTGTTGGCCTTACGCACACGCAGCAAAGGGCTCAGCTTCACTATCCTACCTTTTTATATATTAATGTGTCTTTCTACCGTCTATATCTATGCCCACTATGCCATCGACGCCATAGCTGGCCTCATGACAGGTATTCTACTATACTTCGCGCTGAAAGCCCTATGGCATCGCCTGCCCTAACCTAGAAAATCATGATGTAGACAAAAAAAGGGACTCCGCTGAGCCCCCGACCTTTGTTAACCTTAAATCTAATACTATGAAAAACACAGTGCAAAGGTAATCGATTTATTCATAAAGTGCAAGAAATCAACGCATAAAAGTAGTGTTCGCAAAACACTTTCTTGACATAAATCAACCTAAAAGAAAAATTTTGAAGCGAAAAATTTGGCAGTTTCAAAATTAATGCCTACCTTTGCAAACGACAAAGAGACTTAGATAGCAAAATAGGATTCTGACAACGAAAGTCGGAATTCTTTATTTTTTCTGCGTCCGACAATAGAATTAAAGAAAAGAACTAAAATAATATTAAGATTATGGCTTACATGTCACAAGAAGGCTACGACAAACTGATAGCCGAACTGCACCGCTTGGAAGCGGTAGAGCGTCCTAAAGCATCTGCTGCTATAGCAGAAGCACGTGAGAAAGGCGACCTGAGTGAGAATAGCGAGTATGATGCTGCCAAAGAGGCTCAGGCACATCTGGAGGATAAAATCAACAAGCTGAAGGCTACTATCAGCGAGGCAAAGGTTGTGGATACGTCACGTCTTAGCACAGATAGCGTTCAGATTCTGACAAAGGTAGAGATGACCAATCTAACTACAAACGCCAAGATGAGCTACACCATCGTCAGCGAGAACGAGGCAGATCTGCGTGCTGGCAAGATTTCCATCAAGACGCCTATTGCACAGGGGCTGTTAGGCAAGAAGGTTGGCGACGAGGTAGAGATTACAATTCCCCGTGGCACCATCAAGTTACGCATAGAGAACATTTCGATAGCATAAGAAGTTAACGAAGTTAGAGAAGTTATGGATATTTTTGCAAAGATTGCCGCTGGTGAAATTCCCAGCTATAAAGTAGCAGAGAACGAGGAATTCTACGCTTTCCTCGACATCAATCCGTTGGTAAAGGGTCACACGTTGGTGATTCCCCGTCGTGAAGTTGATTATTTCTTTGATATGGACGATGACGAATTGGCTCGCTATCAGCAGTTTGCCAAGCAGGTCGCCATTGCCATCAAGAAGGCGTTCCCCTGCAAAAAGGTGGCTCAGGTGGTGCTCGGTCTGGAAGTTGCTCATGCACACATCCATCTCATTCCCATGCAGAGTGAGGCTGATGCCGACTTCCGCAAGGAGAAACTGAAGCTGACAGAAGAAGAGTTCAAGGAGATTGCTGCTAAAATCCAAGAGAATTTCTAAATACTTTCGGAGTAATTCAAAATACTCTCGGAGTAATTTTATTTTCTACGTCATTAATTATGATAGGAGTAATTCTTGCAGCGGGTATGGCAAAGCGCCTGCGTCCGCTGACAGACGAGTGTCCTAAATGTCTGCTGAAAGTGGGCGAGCGCACATTATTGGAGCGCACCGTTGATGCCCAGCTGGCTGCTGGCATCAATGAGTTGGTGGTTGTAACGGGCTATCGTAGTGAGATGATTCGCGGGTTCCTGACGGAGCACTATCCTACCCTTACCATCCACTTCATCCATAATGCCGACTACGAGCACAACAACAATATTTTCTCGTTGTGGATGACACGTCCATATACAGATGGGAAAGATTTCCTGCTGATGGACAGTGACATTCTGTTGGATCCAAAACTGGTAAAAGCTATTGTTGATGAGACGGGTACTGCCTTGGCTCTAAATCGTCACGAATGTGGTGAAGAAGAAATCAAGATTATTACTGACGGCGAAGGTCGTGTGGTAGAACTCAGCAAGACGTGCAGTATTGCTGATGCCATCGGTGAATCAGTAGGCGTAGAGCGTATTGCCAGTGACTATTCTACAGCATTGTTCCGCGAATTGGAACAGATGATAGAACGCGAAGGACTGATTGATATCTTCTATGAGCGTGCCTTTGAGCGCCTAATCCCACAAGGTCATCACTTCCGCGTAGTGGACACAACAAACCTCTTCTCCATCGAACTGGATACGGTAGAAGACTTTGAACGCGCTAAGGAACTGATACCAGCAGAACTCTATTAATTAAAAAACAAAGATTATAGCAGGCTCTGGTAAACACTTACCACCTGACTGGCTACATTACATCCGCTGAAACGGCGGATGTATTTTTTGCTATTCTCGATACGAAGTTCTCTCCCCTCAGCACTCACTAAGGTTTGGCGGATGGCATCAGCCATAGCCGCAACATCACCAGGCTGGACGTAAAGATTATCAGAGCCACCAGCCTCTTCCAGGCAAGAACCTGAACAGGCCACAACTGGTAAGCCACAACTGATAGCTTCGATAATAGGAATGCCAAAACCCTCGTAGACAGAAGGATAGGCAAATGCTTCTGCCAAGTCATAGAGCACGGGCAGATGGTCGTCTGGCACACCATGCAGAACCAACACACGCCGTTCCAAATGATGTTCGTGAACATACTGCAGCACACAATCGGTATAGGGTGTATGACGGCCTACAATGACCAAGGCCACATCGTCAGGCAATAAAGGTAGTGCCTGCACAGCCTGCAAAATATTCTTTCGAGCCTCTATCGAACCCACGTTGAGGATGTAACGCTGGGGCAAAGCATAAATCTTACGCACCTGCGAACGTTGCTCATCACTGACCTCAGCACTAAAACGGGGGGCGAAGCTCTGATAAACTATAGTAATTTTCTTTTCATCAATATCACCATAGTACAGAATGTCACGCTTGGTACACTCACTGATAGCAATGATATGATCAGCCTCTTTCAATGTCTGACGGAACTTCCAGGCGTATATTTTGGTATCCGCCCACTTGTAAAACTCAGGATGACGCAGAAATATCAAGTCATGGATGGTCACCACACTACGGATGCCTGACTTGTGGATACCGATAGGAAGTTCACCCGACAAACCATGATACAACTGTACCCCATCGCGCTGTAAGTCAGTCACCACGTCCTTCATGCGCCACCAAGAAGAGGGAAGATGGATGAAAGATGAAAAGCGAGGATAGCAGAAGCTGACATTGGGGCGCTCAAGAATCTGTGAACGTAGGTCGTCACGTCCCTTGTCAGGTGCATAGAGACGCAACTCCAAATCCTGTCGCTGGGCCAAATCATTGACCAGCGTACGTCCATAGCTACCTAACCCTGTTCCATTGCGAACAATGCGCTTCGCGTCGAATCCAATGATATTTTTCGTCATATTGGTTGCAAAGATACGAAATTATTTGTAACTTTGCAACCGAATAAAGATAATAATTTGTCAGTACCCCGATGAAAAAGATTACAATTATTATTCCTGCCTATAACGAAGAGGCATCCTTCATGCTTATCCAAGAAAGGATGAGTCAAGTGTTGGAACAAAATGCCAGTTATGATTGGGAGTTTCTTTTTGTCAATGACGGTAGTACCGACAATACGCTGCAACAGATGATTAAGTTGCACCAGGAAGATCAGCATTACAATTACATTGACTTGTCTCGGAATTACGGTAAAGAGATAGCCATGATGGCTGGATTCGACTATGCAACTGGAGATGCTGTCATCGTGATGGATGCAGACATGCAACATCCAATTAACGTGATTCCTGAGATGATCAAATACTGGGAAGAAGGATTTGACGACGTATATGCCCAGCGCCAAGACAGTAAGGAGTCGTGGTTGAAGCGTAAGACTTCACACTGGTACTATAGACTACTCCAATCAGTCACCAAGGTTCCCATCCAGAATGACACTGGCGATTTCCGTCTGTTAGATAGATCATGCGTTGAGGCACTGAAACAAATGCGTGAAACAGAAAGGAATACCAAGGGCATGTATTCTTGGATAGGGTTTCATAAAAAAGGAATCACTTACAAGCAACTGGAGCGTCAGGAAGGCGTCAGCAAGTGGAGTACTGGTTCACTGGTAAATCTTGCCTTGAATGGCATTATGTCCTATACGACAGCTCCACTACGATTAGCCTCAGCACTCGGTGTGTTAGTATCATTGGTCGCTTTCCTATACCTTGTATATATCATTATCGTTACCATTATCTATGGAGAGCCCGTCCGAGGTTATCCAACCATTATGGTTACCATCCTTTTCTTGGGAGGCGTACAACTGCTGAGTCTTGGCATTCTTGGAGAATACGTTGCCAGAATATTCACAGAGGTCAAAGGTCGTCCGGGCTATTTTGTGAACTCCTATAATGGGGAAAAGAATCACCCTACCAAGTCTGCTGGAGACAAATCATGAGACGACAAATCCGATGGATTTTTTCATCATTATGCTTGTGTAGTATTGTTTTTTTTTGTAACTTTGCAAACAAATCAAATAGAATCTTGTATGAAGATACCTTTTTCTCCACCATACATTGACGATAACGTCATTGCGGAAGTCACTGACTCCCTGCATTCTGGTTGGATTACCACAGGTCCCAAAGTGAAAGCTTTAGAGGAAGAGATTATTAAACTGACAGGAACATCTCAGGTGTTGTGTGTGAATTCCTGGACTACGGGAGCCATCATGACACTCCGTTGGTTAGGCGTAAAACCTGGCGACGAGGTGATTATTCCATCTTACACCTATTGTGCAACGGCCTTTGCCGTACTTTGGGCAGGAGCGAAACCCGTAATGGTAGATTCTGGCGACGACCTGAACATCTCCATTGATGCCATCCGTAAAGCTATTACCCCACGTACAAAGGCCATCATTCCTGTCGATATTGCAGGTTTTCCATGCGACTACAGTCAGATTATGGCTTTAGTCAATGAACCTGAAATTAAGGCACAGTACCAAGCAACATCGCCCGTCATGGAGCAATTGGGACGTATTATCGTTATCAACGACTCTGCTCATTCCATCGGCTCTCACTACCATGGTCAGTTCTCGGGCACTCATACGGACATTGTCATCTTCTCGCTCCATGCCGTAAAAAACATCACTACGGCAGAGGGTGGTGCTATCTGCCTGAACATGCCTGCACCCTTCGACAACGCCCAACTCTATCAGCAACTGCGTATGATGGCGCTGAATTGTCAGACAAAAGATGCCTTCACTAAGAGCAAGGCAGGCGGTTGGCGCTATGATATTGTAGGCATGGGAATGAAAGCCAATATGGCTGATGTGAATGCAGCCATTGGACTTGCACAGATACGGCAATACGATAAACTGCTAGCAGAACGCAAGCGTATCTTCACCGCCTACAACGACGCTTTCAGCCAACAGCCGTGGGCCATCACCCCACCAATCGTCAAGGACGGTCGCGAAACTTCGTACCATCTTTTTGCCCTGCGTATCAAAGACATCACAGAAGAGCAGCGCGACGAAATCATTGCTGAGATTTCCAAGCATGAGGTGGCTGTCAATGTGCATTTCATCCCACTGCCCATGCTGACTTTGTTCCATGATTTGGGCTATGACATCAAGGATTATCCGCAGGCTTATCGGAACTATTCGCACGAAATATCCTTGCCCTGCTATCCGCAACTGAACGAAGAGATGACCCAATTTGTCATCCAAACGGTCATCAACGCATATAACACAGTAGTCAAAGCATGATATCCGTCGTTATCAACACCTATAATGCCAGTCAGCATCTCGCCAAGGTGTTGGAGTCCGTCAAAGACTTCGACGAGGTGGTGGTATGTGATATGGAAAGTACGGATGACACTGTATCGATTGCCGAGCAATATGGCTGTAAAGTGGTGACGTTCCCCAAGGCCAACCACAAGAGTGCAGAGCCTGCCCGTACGTTTGCCATACAGTCGGCTTCCAACAAATGGGTATTAGTAGTTGATGCTGACGAATTGGTCACACCAGAACTACGTGAAGTACTCTATCAGAAGATAACTGACCCCAATTGTCCTGCTGGCTTCTATATTCCTCGTCAGAATATGTTTATGAGTATGTTCGTGCGCGACTTCCACTACGACTATCAGTTGCGTTTTTTTATCCGCGAAGGAACGGAATGGCCCCCATACGTGCATACATTTCCTAAGGTACAGGGAAGAGTAGAAAAACTGAAAGCCAAGAAAGAAGCCCGTCTGTTGCACCTCATGGACGAGACCATGCATGAATACATGGCAAAGATGAACGAATATACTGACAACGAGGTAGAGAAAAAGCGCGAGAAGGGTTATGGACTTGGTGCCCTGCTTTGGCGTCCTTTCTGGCGCTTTTTCAAAAAATACGTGTTGGATGGCGGCTACCGCATGGGCACACGCGGTCTTATTCGAGCCATGATGGCAGGCTTTTACCAGTTCGTCCTGGTTTCCAAGATTATTGAGAAGCGTTATCGCGATTGACAAACGAACGCTTGTCTTCGTACTGTCTGAACGGCAGATTATAATCCAGATAGAAGAAATTATGCTGGCGCTGGTTGTCATGAGGAGGGATAACCATATAGTCGCCATACTTATTCCTGAGATAGGCATCAGCATGCTCGACACCCATTACCATGTGGCCTTCGAAGGTCACTGGCTGCGGAGTGCCTAACATCGTTTTGGGAATCACGCCGTTCACACCATCATCATAGTCAAGCACATACTCCGACGTTTCATAGTCATAGGCCAGATAGGCTGCACGCAACTGCTTGCGGGCCCATTCGTGCGAAAACAGTTTCTGAATCAGCAATACTGGCCACGAACTGGGACCATGACCATGCTTATAGGGGTCACGATGAAGGAAATAGAGCAGCTTGTCCATTGCCTTATAGCGAGCCACAGCTATTTTCTGCCCCAACTTATTCTTGGTCATTCCATCAATGGGGAATACATCGATATAGATGCCGCCAACATAGTCACTATGCTCACGCTCTATCAACGTAGTGCTACCATCTACAATCTTGCCAAAACCACCAGGATAGCTGGCATCAGTCTCTATTGACAAGGCCTCAAGGGGTTGTGGCAGCCATTCGTGGGCATGGGTCATTAAACGATCATAGTCAGGACGTGGCATACAGATATCCATATCATCATCCCAGGGGATGAATCCTTTATGACGGATTGCACCCAACATGGTACCAGCCCAGCAATAGTAAGTCAAATCGTGCTCACTACATACCTTGTCTACAGACAACAATATCTGCAGGATATGCTCGTGTAAAATGTCAATATCGTAAGAAGCCATAATGATTATTCTATTTTACCTTGCCAAAGGTAGTACAAAAAAACAAATACACAAAATATATTGCATAAAATTTGCATAATAGCCATTAAATTGTTACTTTTGCAGCATGAAGATTTTCCATATCGTATCGAATAAGGAATGGGGTGGTGGCGAGCAATATGTCTATGACTTGAGTCTGCGCCAGCGGGCTGATGGTATTGATATCGTCATTTTCTGTAAACCTATTGAAGACATTATCCGAAAATACACAGAGGCAGGCTTGCAAGTGATACCTTTAGCGTTGGGAGGTGCTCTCGACTTGAAGAGCGCGTGGCAGATGGCTACTATCATTAACAAGGAAGGAGCATGTACCATACATGCCCACAATTTCAAAGATGCCTTTACAGCATGCTACGCTAGAAAACTTTCAAGCAACAAGAATGTTCGTGTGGTCATGTGCCGTCACCTCACTCGCACAGGAAAGAACAGCATACTCTATCGCTGGTTATATAGCCAACTTGACAGGCTGATCTTCGACTCGCAGATTTCCACCGATGTATTTCTTAGCACAAATCCGACTATCGACTCTAACAAATTGGGCATTGTCCATACCAGCATCGTTGTGCCTGAAAACATTGTGCCCGTAAATGTTCGCAAAGAGTTCAATATCCCTGAGACCAGCACAGTGGCCATGTTTCATGGCAGACTAGACCCAGAAAAGGGCATTGACACCCTGATGGATGCTGTAGAGCAAATCATGGAAAAGGACTTCAAACTGGTGCTGATTGGCAAAGGAAGCGACGAATATACAGAACACCTCAAGACAACTGTCAAAAGCAAAGGCATTGCTGAGAAGATTATCTTCGCTGGCTTCCGCCATCCTGTATTACCCTATGTGGCTGGTGCTGATTTCGGCATTCTGGCATCTACCGTTCGTGAGGGTTGTCCATTGTCACCACAGGAATACATGTCACAGGGACATCCCGTGGTGGTGACAGACAATGGTGGACAGCGCGAATACGTGGAAGACGGACGTAATGGTCTGCTTGTTACGCCTGGCAATGCCAAGCAACTGGCTGAAGCCATGGGACGTATGATTGATAATCCTGAATTTCGTCAGGAATTGGGCCAACAAGCCAAGGCCGACTTCGATGACCACTTAAGCTATGAGCACTATTACGCTAAGATATGTCGTATCTACAATGAATAAGATTCTAATACGCTACGAATGAAAAAGCTGCTATACTATATCGTCTATGCCCTGTGGTACCTGCTGTCACTGCTCCCCTTTCGGATGCTCTACTGGCTGAGCGACTTCATCTTCGTGATAGTCTTTTATGTCATACACTATCGTCGCCGAACCGTGTGGGTCAATATAGTGACATCTTTTCCAGAACGAGAGCCAGAAGAGCATAAGGTTATTGAGCGGAATTTCTATCGTTGGTTCTGCGACTATCTGGTAGAAAGCATCAAACTGATGACCATGAAACCAGATGAGATCAAACGACGCATCATCTTTGAAAACACAGAGATTATGGACCAATGCATCAGCGAAGGACAGTCGTGTGCCATCTACTTAGGGCATTTCTGTAACTGGGAATGGGTTACGTCACTACCCTTCTGGGTAAGTCCAGAAGTGCAATGCGGACAACTCTATCATCCACTTGAAAACCAAGATTTCGACCGTCTATTCCTTCACGTGCGTCAGCGCTATGGAGCTGTATGCATCTCGATGAATGAGTCGCTACGCAAAATTCTGGAGTATAAGAAGCAGGGGAAGCCAGTTATCATCGGCTATATTGCCGATCAGGCACCTTTCTGGTGGAATATCCATCACTGGTGCCAATTCCTATACCACGACACAGCTGTACTTTCAGGTACAGAACGTATTGTTTCGAAACTCAATCATGCCGTTTTTTATTTAGATATGAAACGCATTAAACGAGGCTATTATAAAGCAGAGCTCAAACTAATGACCCATGAGCCTGCAAAGATGAAGGAGTTTGAATTAACTGACCTCTATTTCAAGAGCCTTGAGGAGAGCATTCGCAAGCAACCGGCATGTTACCTGTGGACACATGACCGCTGGAAGCGCACCCGACAACGCTTTGAACAACGTTTCGAAGTTATTGACGGGAAAGTACATGAAAAAGAGAAAAAAGGCTAAATGATATGATGACCATTTTTTATATTGTCATAGGGGGCGACGAGGCAATTCGCTACTATATGGAGGCATACCTGTCAATACGTACCTTCCAGAAACAGCTCTTACCAGAAATTGGGCGCATCTGCGTCATCACAGACCACCCATCCTTCTTCAGCAAAGCTGGCATTGAAGTGATTACCATTACAGCTGAACAGAAAGCAGAGTGGATGGGGCCTCATAGGTTTTTCTTCCGCACGAAAATAAAAGGGATGGAGTATCTCCACAACCTCTACCCTGACGACGACCTGCTCTATTTGGACAGTGACACTTTCCTTTATGGCAGTCTGACTGCATTGAAGGCACGATTAGACGAAGGACATGGATTGATGCATCTTTGTGAAGGTAAGCCTACAGACATCAGTCATACAGCCAAGCGATTATGGAAAAAGGCTGTTGGCCATACCTATGGCGATATCGTTATTGGCGAACAACACCAAATGTGGAATGCGGGCGTTGTGGGTTTGCCCTGCGAAAAAATCAGCGAAACCATTGCCAGCGCTCTGACACTCTGCGACGGCATGTTAAATGACGGCAACAATGAGTTTATTACGGAGCAGTATTCATATTCAATTGCTTTGGCTGAGCACACTTCGCTGACAGCGACTTCCGACCTTATCGGACATTATTGGGGCAACTCAATGGGTTGGAAGAACAAAGCACTTGAGGTATTCATGCAGGCTTATCTAAACGACTACTCTCTTGAAGAAGAATTGAAGGCTCTTAACATCGATGAATTATGTAAGATGCCTTATTATGTACGTCGTTCGAGCACGGCAGCTAAGCTGCACAAGTTTGTGGACCGTCTGTTCAAGGAGCGGGACTTCAAATACGTGATGCCTCACAACTTATAGCAACGACTGTCTTGGTTTTAGCCTAACAGAGTGTAGGGTGATGGGTAAATCGAGAAAAGTGTTTTTAAAACCTGCAAGAATCCCATTTTCTTGCACTTTTCTTTGCCGTTTCAAAATTAATTCCTAAATTTGCATCATAAAACGAAAGTTATGGAAGAGAAGAGATATCCACATATTGACGATGAAGAAAGCGTTGGCATGTGCTGCGAGCCAATGGCTGAGGCTGTTGCCGATACGTCAGTCCGAACTACAAAGTTGCCTGATGGCAGCACCTTAGTCCATGACTGGATTGATGATCTCGATTGGGATCGTTTCCCCATTTTAGGACCTAAGACGGAAGAAGAAGCTATTGCCAGAATCGACAAATTCGAGAAAGAATTGGCAATGGGTCAGGTGAAATGGGTTTCTTCGGAAGATGCATGGAATCAACTATATAGCAAGTATCCATGGCTAAGATAGATTGGACTGCCAAATTCCTAAGGCAGTTAGATGCCAACATCGGATATGCAAGTGTAGAATTTGGTCACGCTACTGCTATAAGGTGGGCAGAAGAGATTGCTGCTTTCGAAAATCGAGTTCAAAAGCACCCTACATCGTATACTATAGAGAGTTTGTTAAATGGCAAGAAAAACATATATAGAAGATGCCATTTGATGAATCGTCGCTTCAAAATCATCTACTATTATGATGAAGTAGAAGACATTGTTCACCTCATTGATATTTGGGACACAAGAATGGATCCCAAAGCTTTAGTTCGTAGAATAAAATAATCCACATTTGTTAATGCCTGGAAAACATAGTGTTATTGCGGAATAATGGCATGTTATTGTTTTAGGGTTGTCCAAGTGCTGAACAAAGAGGTTTGAAAACCTTGTGATCACATGTGATAATCATGCTGAACTCATGGCCTTGGGGATAGAGTTCGCATAGAGCATCCCATGAGAGGCCCATGAGCAACCCATGAGCAAACATAGAGCAAACATAGAGGAAATATTGAGCAAGGTTTGAGGAATTATTTCTGAAGAATCATGGCGTCAGACGGTCGTCCGTCATGCGTTCCATATACTGTTGTATAATAGCCTTTAATTCCTGTTCCATTTGTTGCTGCTGAGGCACCTTGCCTAAAAGGTTCTTTTTCATCAATCTATCATCAAGTGAATAGACCGCTTTTGTCTGTTGCCCATCAAACTGCAACACATGACCATATTTCACGTATTGATAGATGCCATTCATATAGTTCACTGCCCACGTTTCCTCAGCAGGTGTGTTGAGCAAGTCAAGACCAAACGAAAGGTATGGCTTGTCGTAACCCAGATGCTCCAGGATGGTAGGCATGATATCTGTCTGCTGGGCAATGGCATCCACCATACCGCTACCCATCTCACCAGAGGGGTCATAGAAAATGACAGGTGAGCAGAATCCGCCAATATCTGATCGATACTCATCGAAGGCAGACATGTTGGTATGGTCGCTGGTAATGGCAAAGATGGTGTTCTCAAACCAAGGTTGCTTACGGGCTGACTCAAAGAAATGCTGCAACGCCATGTCCGTATAGCGGATAACAGGATAGATAGGCATATCAGGATTCTCATTCTTGAACTTGTCCTTATAGGCATCAGGCACGCGGAAAGGATGATGGCTCGACAGCGTGAACAGCGCAGTCATAAAGGGCGCTTTCATGTCTGTCATCTTCTGACACATATACTGCATGAAAGGTTCGTCGCTAATACCCCACCAACCGTCAAAGTCAGCATCGCCACGGGTACGTGGGTCGGCCACAAAGTCCTCACGACCATAATACTGCTTGAACCTCGTTGCACGGGCAAAAGCCATAAAGCCCATCGAGCCGCGCTCAGCACCATGGAAGAAAGCCGTCTCGTAACCCTTGCCGTTCAAACAGTCTGCCAGTCCCGACACATGGTTGACACTGTAAGGCGACAAGAAGAATGGCTCTACGAACATCGGTATTGACGAAAGGATGCTAGGCATACCATCTATTGACTTACGTCCGTTACAATAGGAATACTTATAGGTCAGTGCACCATTAGCTATCAGCGAATCCGTAAACGGGGTAAAACCCTTATAGCCAGGGATATGTTTGTTGTAGGCACCAATATATTCCCTTCCGAAACTTTCGATTATGATAACCACCACATTCTTCTTTTTGAACTCATGGGTAGGCTTGGGGGTAACGATAGGATTGAACACGCGCTCCATCTCTGCCTTATCTGTGAAATAGGCGGGCACCTCGAAAATATTCTTGCCAATAGTACGTATCAGCGCAAAAGGCGTATTCAGCACAATGCCTGTTTCTGTAGGACGATCACAATAGTTGTTGGCATTCGATACGGTAATAGGACGAATATCGCGTGTCCACCCACCTCGCATACCTGCGACACAGAAGGGTGTATAAGCCAACAGCGACAACAGAAACACCACGTCATACATGATCCAATTGGCTTTCAGCCCTATCAGGCGAGGCACACGATAGCACTTCCATAGTGCCCAGCCCAAGAGGCCTGCCAACAGGAAAAAGTACCAATGGCTCACAGCTTCAGTCAGGAATATGCCTCCAAGATTGTTTTCGTTAGAGAATTCCTGGAATATCGTGGTGGTAGTACGACGCATGGAATAGCGGAAATATACTGCATCGCCTAGATTAATGGCTAACGTAAGGATGTTGATGACGACAAAGACCCATCGACACACACGATGATAGCACTCATTGTCCTTCTTATGGAAAGGGAACAGCACCATCACTACCCATAATGCATTGGTATACAGAATGGCAGAGGTATCGAACATGACTCCACCCCTGAATAACTCCAGGAGATGAGAGGTGGTCATATTCTCGGCATATAGCTGCCAATTCTCCATCAGGAAAGCTACACGGGCTATAAAATATACCACATAGGCCATTAGCAGATTGCACACCACTGCGCCTAAAGGCCATAGAACGCCAAGATATTTCTTATTGAATTGTCTCATGCTGTTAATTTGTTCCTAAACGGTTGATATGCTCTGATGCTGTCTGCAGTATTGCCATTCCTCTTTTTATCAGTGCCTCGCTGTCAGTGCTCTTGTCAACAATGATACGATTGGCATTCAGGTCATAGACAGCAAAACCTGTACTGTCCTTCATCGTAATGCCGTTATTATATGTATGAACGGCAAACGGATAGGTATAGTTGCGGCTCATGACATCGCGACTGAAGAGGTAGTCGTCGTGAGGAAGATCTAATTGGCCTAACAATGTAGCTGGGAGATCAGTCTGATTACACAACACGTCTATGCGACGAGGTTCCTTGAGTGCTCCACCCAACCACAACATGGGCACGTGGTCGTGCATCTCATGCTCTTCACCAACTCCGAAGTATGTAAAGCCGTGGTCAGGCAACAATACTACCAACAGATTATCCCACTGAGGCGTCTTCCTGACTTTCTCAATAAAAGTGCCGATACACTGGTCCAGATAATTAAAGGCATTGGGAATCTCTTCCTTCAACTCATGCGTAGGCACATCCCACGGTTCATGGCTGGAGAGCGTAGAATAGCCGATAAAATAATGCTCATTAGATTTGAAACCTGCAATCTGTTCATAGAGTGTTGCGAAGGTAATATCGTCACGCACGCCCCAATTAGCACTATGCTGCTCTTCCAACGTATAATCCTTTTGCCAATGCAACTGGTCGAAGCCTGTCGTCATCAGATAGCTACGCATATTAGTGAAATTGATATCACCACCATAGATATAGCTCGTCCGATAGCCTACATCACGCAGCGATTTGGCAATGCCTGGCAGGAAACGTGTCTTTGAAGGCATCTTCATGACTGAAGACTTTGGGAAAGAAGGGTATCCGCTCAAGGTACACAACGTACCACGATCTGTACGATAGGAGTTGGCATAGAACTGCGAGAAATAGACACCTTCGTGCACGTATCGATTCAGATTGGGCATGATGTCCTTGCGTCCACCGATATCCTCCGTAAAGATACCACCACAACTCTCCAAGAGTATGATGACGACATGAGGTGTTTTGGTGCGCAGCAGTGTATCTGTATCAATACTCTTGGTAGGATAAATATCAGCCATCAATCTGGCGCGCTCGTCTTCTTCCATGAATTTATATTCAGGAACAGAACTGCTGCTTTTTTCCAACGAAGCCAAGAAACTGAACACTGGATTCACAGCAGAATGATTCAAGAACTGACTACTTGAATAATATACCTGTCCGATATTCGTCGTCGACTCACCCAAGCCTCCACGGATGCCAATAACGAACAGCGGAACAGACACTAAGAAGGCCAAAAGTCCGTAGGCAACGGACTTCCAGTCCGTAGGCTGCGGACTCACAGTCCGTAGGCGACGGACTGTCAGCAAGTAGGCTTTATACATTAGCAGAGCTACCAACAAGAATATCACAACCCTTATGGCGATATAAACCCAGCTGACACTGGCCATCGCCTCAGTAGGTGTTTCCAGATACTGTAAACACGACGCATCCAGTTTGAACTGCCAAAACTCATAGAGACTGGTGTCTGCCACAAAAGCCAAAGCGAAAGCAATGGCAATCAGGATGTAGTAGACACGCAGGATGTTGATGAGTATAACCTTCTTACGCCAGTAGACGCTGACAAAGACAACGAGGAAGGGAAGTATCACGAAATAGAGCGCAGTGCTGAGGTCGAGAGAGAGACCATGAATGACGACATCCCAAACGTCGCCAACAGTAAACTGGTGTCCATCCTGATTGCACAGCATGAACACCAACTTGGCAATGATGAATATCAATACCGTCAGCAAATAGTTCTCTATGAAATACAACGCCCGTTGCTTCATAACGACTGCATATCGTTCAACTTCTTGTAATAGCCATCAATAGAGAGCAATTCCTCATGTGTGCCTCGCTCCACGATACGTCCTTCGTGCAATACACATATTTCGTCTGCATTCTTGATAGTACTCAAACGGTGGGCAATAGCTACTGTGGTACGTGTCTTCATCAGTCGCTCAAGCGCATCCTGCACCAGGCGTTCGCTCTCTGTATCGAGGGCACTGGTAGCCTCATCAAGAATCAAGATGGGTGGGTTCTTCAGTATGGCACGAGCTATCGAGACACGCTGGCGCTGACCACCAGAAAGGCGTCCGCCACGATCGCCTATATTGGTCTCAAACTGCTGTTCCGACTGCATAATGAAGTCGTAGGCATTGGCTATCTTGGCAGCCTCAGCAATCTGCTCGTCTGTAGCATTGTCAACACCAAACGAAATATTATTGCGGAAGGTATCATTAAACAAGATTGCCTCCTGATTGACATTACCTATCAGTTGACGCAGGTCGAAGATACCTAAATCCTTGACGTTGATACCATCAATCAACACTTCGCCTTCCTGCACATCGTAATAGCGAGGAATCAAGTCTACCATTGTCGACTTACCACTACCCGATTGTCCGACAATGGCAATGGTTTTGCCTTTAGGGATAACCAGATTAATGTCCTTCAGAATCCATTGGTCGGCATAACGGAACGATACATTGCGGAACTCTATTTGATGTTCGAACGAAGCAATATGCTTGGGGTTGGGCACTTCCTTGATGGTATTCTCAGCCAACAGAATCTTGTCCACACGCTCCATTGAAGCCAAGCCCTTAGGAATGTTATAACCAGCCTTCGAGAAATCTTTCAAGGGATTGATGATGGAGTAGAGCATTACCATATAATAGATGAAGATTGGTCCTGAAAGCGCTTGATAGTTCAATACCAGCACACCACCAAACCACAGTACGATGACAATCAATATAGTACCCAAAAACTCGCTCATTGGATGGGCAGACGACTGACGGATATTGACTCGCATAATATCGTCGCGATAGGCAGAATTGATATTGTCGAAGCGTCGATTCATCTTACCTTCCGCACAGAAAGCCTTGATGATGCGCAGTCCTCCTAATGTTTCCTCAACCTGACTCATCGTGTCGCTCCACAGCGATTGAGCCTTGATAGAATCTTGCTTTAGTCGGCGACCTATATATCCCATAAACCAGCCCATAACAGGCACGATTATGAGCGTAAAGAGTGTCAACTGCCAAGAGATGAAAACCAAAGCAGCAAAGTAAGAGATGATGAGGATAGGATTCTTGAACAACATCTCCAAACTCGACATAATCGAGTTTTCTATCTCTTGCACATCACCACTCATACGGGCAATAATGTCTCCTTTGCGTTCTTCAGAGAAGAAGCCAAGAGGCAGCGAGGTTATCTTCTGATACAACTGGTTACGGATATCTCTTACCACACCTGTACGGATAGGGATAATAGTAGCTGCACTAAGGAAATAGGCACCAGTCTTGAGGAACGTGGTGGCAGCCAAGAAGAGACCAATAAGCAGTAGTGTCGTGGTCTGACCATAGTCAGCTATCAGTCCATTGACATAATAGTTCATGTTGTTCATCAGCACCTCCTGAACGTTACCCCAATCCCAAGCCATATAGCTGGTAGCTGTTTCTGCATCACTGGTTTGGAACAGAATCTGCAGGATAGGAATTAATGCTGCGAAAGAGAAGATATTGAGTATGGCCGATAATATGTTGAATACTATCGACAATACCAGATATTTCTTATATGGCGGAACAAAACGCCTCAGGATATTCAGGAATTCCTTCATACTATCTCTCCTAATAATGTTGCACTTGTACTTCCCGTGATACGCACCTTGACAGTCTCTCCAATATGATGACCTGCCTTAGGCATCACTACTGCCTTGTTCTGCTCCGTACGGCCCATCAACTGCTCACGGCTACGCTTGGAAAAGCCTTCAATCAGCACGTCAAACTCCTTACCTTCGTCCTTCTTGTTTTGCTGGGCAGAGATATCTGTCTGCAAGGCAATTAATTCATTGAGTCGACGAATCTTTTCTTCTTCAGGCACATCGTCTGGCAGATGCTTTGAAGCGTATGTGCCAGGACGTTCAGAGTATTTAAACATAAAGGCAGAGTCATAGCCCACCTTACGCATCAAACTCAAAGAAAGTTGGTGGTCCTCTTCTGTCTCACTATGATAACCCACAAAGATATCCGTAGAGAGTCCGCAGTCAGGAATGATGCGACGGATGGCTGCAACTCTATCCAAATACCATTCACGCGTGTATTTACGATTCATGAGTTTCAGTATACGATCTGAACCACTCTGTACGGGCAGATGGATATGTTTGCAGACATTAGGCATCTCGGCGATTACTTGCAAAGTCTCATCGCTCATATCCTTGGGATGACTCGTAGTAAAACGAACACGCATCCCTGGGGCTTCCTCAGCTACACGACGCATGAGATTTGGAAAACCAATCCCACCATCGTAACTATTCACGTTTTGTCCAAGAAGCGTCACTTCCTTGAAACCTCTATCGCGCAAATCACGAACCTCGCGAAGGATGCTCTCTACATCACGACTACGTTCACGACCACGGGTATAGGGCACAATACAATAATGGCAGAAATTGTTGCAACCTCGCATAATACTGACAAAGCCGCCAATTCGGGCACCATGCAGACGCTGGGGCACTACATCCTTGTAAGTCTCACTTGTACTCAGCTCAATATTAATAGCCTTATGGCCTGTCTCTGCCTGTGCAACCAAATCGGGCAATGAGAGATAGGCATCAGGACCAGCCACAAGATCGGCATGATGGTTCTTCAACAGGTCGTCTTTTACACGTTCTGCCATACAACCTAACACACCAATTATCAAGGGACGCTTACGCCTAACCGCATCCAAAGCATCCAAACGATGATAAATCTTCTGTTCGGCATTATCACGAACCGAACAGGTGTTCAGAAACACGGCATCAGCCTCGTCCAACGACTCCGTAGATTCGTAGCCAGCCATCTGCATGACTGAGGCTACCACCTCAGAATCGGCCACATTCATCTGACAACCGTAAGTCTCTATATATAACTTCTTCATATTTTTTCTACTTTTCGGCTGCAAAGTTACGTATTTTTTTTCGTATCTTTGCAGGCAAAATAGAATAATTAACGTATGGAGCTGATAAAGGATAAAGAATTCGGAGGTGAGCGTCCCCTTTTTGCCACCCACGACCTCAGATTGGAGAATATTATCATCACGGATGGTGAGAGTGGTATCAAGCAATGCCAGAATATGCAGTGCAGCAACAGCCGCTTTTATGGCAAGTATCCTTGGTGGCATGTGGATGGAGCACTCATCGAGGACTGCTATTTTGCTATGGGTTCACGTTCAGCCATCTGGTATACCAACGACTTGGTCATGCGCCGTTGTCGTATTGACGGCCCGAAATTCTTCCGCGAGATGAATAACGTGGAACTGGAGGATGTCAATATTACGGATGCTGACGAAACCTTCTGGAAGGTGAATAACCTGCGCTTGAAGAATGTGACCCTGCATGGAGGCACGTATCCTTTTATGTTCAGCCAAAACATATATGTCGACGGTCTGAACAGCGATGCAAAGTACGTGTTCCAGTATTGTAAGAATGTTGAGGTACATAATGCCAAGATACTGACCAAGGACTCTTTCTGGGAGTGCGAGAACGTTACCATTTACGATTCAGACTTGGATGGCGAATATCTGGCATGGCACTCCAAGAATGTACGATTGGTAAACTGCCACTTGGCTGGCGAACAGCTGTTGTGTTACACGGATAACCTCGTCTTGGAAAACTGTACCTTCGACAAGATGTGTGACCGAGTGTTCGAATATTCTACTGTTCAGGCCGATATTCGTGGGCATATCGAGAATATCAAGAATCCTACCAGCGGACATATCGTGGCAGACAGCATCGGCAGTATTACGATAGATGAAAACGTTCGTCAGCCTAATAATTGTGTGATAGAAATCAGGAAATGAAATACAATTTCGATCAACATATTGAACGTCGTGGTACTGGCTGCGTAAAATGGGATGAAATGTCATCACCAGATATTATTCCTTTATGGGTTGCTGATATGGACTTTGCAGTGGCCCCTGCTATTCAGGAAGCTATCCGCCAACGTGCTGAACATCCAGTGTTTGGTTATACCTACGTACAAGAAGACTACTACGAGGCTGTTATTTCGTGGTTTAAGCGCCGTCATCAGTGGGACATTCAGCGCGAATGGATGCTCTATACTACGGGGGTAGTGCCTGCTATGTCAGTGGCTATCAAGGCGCTGACCATGCCAAGCCAAAAGGTGTTGATTCTCTCGCCCGACTACAACTGTTTCTTCTCCAGCGTCAAAAACAATGGCTGCGAAGTAGCAGAATGCGTGCTGCGATTCAGTCGTAGCAACAACCGTTTCGAAGTCGATTGGGAATCCTTCGAAGCCCAATGCGCTGATGAGAAGACGACGGCCTTTCTGCTCTGCAATCCTCACAACCCTACAGGTCGCGTTTGGTCTCGCAAGGAACTGGAACGGATGCGTGATATTTGTCACAAACACAACGTGCGCATCGTTTCCGACGAGATTCATTGCGAACTCATTATGCCTGGCAACACCTTCTGCCCGATGGGGACGGTGGATCCTGAAGCCATCATCCTCAACTCACCGTCGAAATCGTTTAATATCGCTGGTCTTATGATGGCGAATATCATCTGTCAGGATGCTGCTACGCGTCGTCGTTTAGACCGTGCCATCAATATCAATGAGGTGTGCGACGTCAATCCCTTCGCTCCCGAGGCAGTGAAGGCGGCTTATAATGACAGCGAAGACTGGATTGATGCCCTCAACCTGTATCTTTGGGACAACTATCGTGCGCTTTGCGATTTCGTCGCAGAGCACCTCCCTCAGTGGCGTGTGATGCCCCTCGAAGGCACCTATCTCGTCTGGGTGGATGTCAGTGCGTGTTGCGATTCAGTCGCAACATACTGTGACCATTTAATAAAAGAGGCAAAAGTCTGGGTGAATCCTGGTACGATGTACGGTCCCAAATCTGGCGAGGGCTATCTGCGTATCAACATTGCCTGTCCTCGCAGCCTATTGTTAGAAGCATTAAATAGAATCATAAAAATATGAAAAACGAAGTAAATGTTTGGTCAGTCACTTGGGGTGTCCTGATGGCTGTCCTGTTTTCTGCAGCTGCTGCCTATCTGGGCTTGAAGGTCGGACAAGTCTTTGAAGCTGCCATTCCCATTGCAATTATTGCCGTAGGTGTTTCTGCTGCAGCCAAGCGTTCGAACGCGTTGCGCGAAAACGTGATTATCCAAAGTATCGGTGCCTGCTCAGGTGCTGTGGTGGCTGGTGCCATCTTTACTTTGCCTGCCATCTATATCCTACAGGCCAAGTATCCAGAGATGTCTGCCGACTTTCTGAAGATCTTCATCGCCTCACTGTTAGGCGGCGTTCTCGGCATCCTGTTCCTCATTCCCTTCCGTCGCTATTTTGTGGAGGCACCTCAGGAACAATTCCCCTTCCCTGAAGCTACGGCTACAACACAGGTTTTAAAGAGTGGTGATACATCCACCGAAACAGAAGAAGACGGGAAAACCGTTGCTAACAAAGAATCCGCAGGTTCCCAAGCTAAGCCGCTGTTGATTGCGGGATTGGTGGGTGGTCTCTACGACTTCATCGTGGCCACCTTTGGTTGGTGGAACGAGAATGTCACCTCGCGTATGATTCCGTATGGCGACGACCTCGCGGAAAAAGCAAAACTGGTGTTCAAGAACAACACTGGCGCTGCCGTACTGGGCTTGGGCTATATCATCGGCTTCCGCTACGCGCTGATTATTACGCTCGGCTCGCTGTTCGTCTGGTGGCTGGTAGTACCATGCATGGCGTTGCTGTTCTCAGATACCGTGCTGAACCAGTGGAATCCTGCCATTACTACGGCAGTGGGCGATATGTCGCCAGAACAGATTTTCACATCGTATGGTAAGTCGATAGGTATTGGTGCTATCGCTATGGCTGGCATTATTGGTATCATCAAGTCGTGGGGCGTTATCAAGAGCGCGGTGGGACTGGCAACAAAAGCTGGTGATGCAGGCGCTGGAGCCGATAACAACACTGTGGGCGAAGGTTCTGCCACTGTCAGTGCTGACCTACCCTTCCGCTTCATTGCCATCGCCTCTATTGTCACTCTCATTCTGACCTTCCTGTTCTTCTGGTTTGGCGTGATGGACGGCAACCTACTCTTTGCCCTTGTAGCTATCATCCTGACGGCGGTCATCGCGTTCCTGTTTACGACGGTAGCTGCCAACGCTATTGCCATTGTGGGGTCGAATCCAGTGTCAGGCATGACGCTGATGACGCTCATTCTGGCTTCCGTCGTGATGGTAGCAGTTGGCCTGAAGGGCACGGGCGGTATGGTGGCAGCACTCATTATGGGCGGCGTGGTATGTACGGCACTCTCAATGGCCGGTTCGTTTATTACTGACCTGAAGATTGGTTACTGGTGTGGTACACTGCCTCGCAAGCAGCAGACGTGGAAATTCTTAGGTACATTGGTTAGCGCTGCTACTGTTGGTGGCGTGATGATGTTGCTCAACGAGACCTACGGCTTCGCCTCTGGCGCACTGGCTGCTCCACAGGCCAATGCTATGGCTGCAGTCATCGATCCGCTGATGAATGGTGTGGGTGCACCTTGGGCACTATACGCCATCGGCGCAGTCATCGCCGTGGTGTTGACGCTTTGCAAGGTTCCCGCACTGGCTTTTGCACTGGGAATGTTCATCCCCATGGAACTGAATGTACCGCTGGTCATCGGTGGTGCTATCAGTTGGTATGTCACAACCCGCACGAAGGACGAGGCCACTAACAAAGCCCGAGGTGAAAAAGGTAATCTCTTGGCGTCGGGATTCATTGCCGGTGGTGCGCTTATGGGCGTGGTGAGTGCTTTGCTGCGCTTTGGCGGCATCTCGTTCGACTACACCGAGTGGTGGGCCAATCCATTGTCCGAACTAGCTTCGTTAGTAGCCTACATACTGTTAATCATCTACTTCATCAAGGCAACGAAGCGATGAAACGATTCTTGTTCTGGGCTCTGTTACTGAACAGCAGCACACTCTTAACAGCGCACGACTATGTTATCACCGACTATGGTGCCAAAAGCGACACGTCAGTACTGTGCACTGCAGTTCTGCAGCAGTGTATCGACCTCTGCTCTGAGCAGGGCGGTGGGCGCGTGGTGGTACCGGCTGGCCAGTATAAGACTGGTAGCATCGTACTGCGCAGCAACGTGAACCTACATCTGGAACTGGGCGCCACGCTCTACGGAAGTACAGATTTACGCGACTATCGCCGTATGACAACCAGTTACAAGTCACTGCGGACGCATACGCCGACCATTCAATTGATATATGCCGACGAGGTGGAAAATGTGGTTATTGACGGCTACGGAACGATAGACGGACAGGGCCGCGTGTTCCCCAAACAGTCGTGGAATGACGAGGGCATCACACGACCACATCTATTGAGATTCATACAAAGTCGCGACATCGTGGTCAAGGATGTCACACTGCGTAATAGCGGCTGCTGGATGCAGCACTATCTGGCCTGCGACCGTGTGCGGATTGACGGCATCCGTGTGGTGAACCGCAACAATTACAACAACGATGCGCTGGACGTGGATGGCTGTCACGACGTCGTTGTGCGTGGTGTGATAGCCGACTCGGACGATGACGGCATCACGTTGAAGTCCACGTCGCCTCGACTCTGCGAGAACATTGTGATTGCCGACTGCGTGGTGTCGAGTCACTGCAACGCGGTGAAACTGGGCACGGAGACTAACGGCGGATACCGCAACATATCGATTCGCAACATCGTGGTAAAACCCAGCGACGACCAGACTTCTCAGTTCTTCGGACGCCCCAGTGGCACGTCGGCATTGTCGCTGGAGATTGTCGATGGCGGTCTGATGGAGAACGTCTCAGTGGACGGTATGACCATTATCGGCACCGAGTCACCTATCTTTGTCCGACTGGGTCATCGTGGTCGTGGATGGACGTTCAGCAAGAACGGCGCCGACGCCTTCGTTGCACAGAGCGTGGGTGGCGGTAACGAGGGGGCCACGCGCAGCCAGAAGCCTGATAGTGTAGAGACCGTTGGCCGTATACGGGGTATATATATTAATAATGTACGCGCGAGAGACTGCGGCAACTACGGTTGTTCTATCAGCGGACTGCCCGGCCACCCTGTTGAAGAAGTTCACGTCAGCAACGTCAGCATTCACCACCGTGGGGGCGTGACGCGGGCACAGTTGGCCGATATCGACAAGGCACTGCGTGACGAGAAAGCCGCCGAGTATCCCGAGGCCACGATGTGGGGTCCATTGCCCGCCAAGGGCTTTTACGTACGAAACGCCCGTTCGGTGCACTTCGACCATGTCGAAGTTTATACAGCACAAGCAGACGCAAGGCCTGATTTTGTAAAGAAAAATACCAATTAAAGAAAATTTTTCTAACAGAACGCGTAAATCACTGATACTGAAACAGTTAGAAGAATCAATAAAAATAGCTTTGGAGTTTGTACTGGACGAGTTTGGAGTTACCCACTAACTCCGTAGAGTTACCCACTAACTCCGTAGAGTTACCCACTAACTCCAAGAGAGTTTCCCACTAACTCGAAACTCAAATAAAGAGTGTAAAAAAATATCATAGTTAGAAGATATGAGAGATGCAATAGGAAAACGGAGCTGGATGCATGAACTGGTCATGCTGATGGCCTTGACGGCGGTGGTGAGAGCCAGTGCTGGCGGTACATGGGGCGACCAGGGCGACGGGACCTACTGTAACCCCGTGCTGTGTGCGGACTTCAGCGACCCCGACGTGGTGCGCGTCGACGGAATATACTATATGGTAGCCAGCGATTTCCACTTTCTCGGCATACAGGTACTGGAGTCGGCTGACGGCGTGAACTGGTGCTACGCGTCGCAGATATACCGCCGGTTCGACGAGCCCGGTTGGGACGCGATGGCGCACTACGCAGGCGGATCATGGGCCCCGGCCATCCGCTACCACGAGGGTACATTCTACGTCTACTTTTGTACGCCCGACGAGGGATTGTTCATGTCAACCGCCAAAAGTGCGCGCGGACCTTGGTCGCCGCTGCACTGTGTACAGCATGTTGCGAAGTGGGAGGATCCATGTCCGTTTTGGGACGACGACGGACAGGTGTACCTGGGTCGCAGTCGCCATCGTGCGGGACCCATCATCGTACACCGTATGTCGGCTGATGGTCGACAGTTGTTAGACGAGGGCGTCACCGTATACACCGGTCCCATAGCCGAGGGCACGAAGTTCATGAAGCGCAATGGTTACTACTATTTAATCATTCCTGAAGGGGGTGTAGGCACAGGCTGGCAAACCGTTCTTCGTTCCCGCAACATCTACGGCCCCTACGAGCGCCGCGTCGTCCTTGAACAGGGCATGACAGCCATTAATGGGCCACACCAGGGCGCGCTAGTTGAAGGGAACAATGGCGAGTGGTGGTTCTATCATTTCCAAGAGACGCCCGTACTTGGCCGCATCGTACATCTACAGCCCGCCCGCTGGGTGGACGACTGGCCCGTTATAGGCACCGACCGCAACGGTAATGGCATCGGCGAACCGGTAGACACGTGGCGAAAGCCTAGTGTGAGCGGTAGTTCCGCCACCGCACGCGCCGGCAGAACCGTCGCGAACAGTAAAGCCTTCTTCCTCCAACAGTCCGACGAATTTGGCTCCACGCTCGGCCTACAGTGGCAGTGGAACCACAACCCCGTAGATTCGCACTGGAGTCTGACGGAACGTAAGGGCTGGCTAACGCTACGTGCTATGCCGGCTGACAGCTTGAAGCTGTGCCGCAACCAACTGACGCAGAAAGTTGTGGGCTATCGTAGCACCACCACGACACTGATGCAACAGAAGGGCCATTGTCGTGCTGGACTGTTCATTTCAGGAAAACTATTCCGCGGTGTCGGTCTTGCTACTGACGGCATTTTCGTCGAAGTAGGCGGAAAGCAACACATTGTCCGTAGGGGCAAGTTTGCAAAGGTGTGGCTTCGTATCGACATCGATGCTGAACGAAACCAACACCAGTTCTACTACAGCACAGACGGCAAACGATACGAAAAAGCCGGCGAACCGTTCGCCATGCGTGGCGGTTATTGGAAAGGCATCCGTACAGGCTTGTTCTGTTACGGACAGGACGGTCTGGCGCAGTTCGATTACTACCGCGTTGAGTAATCATCCGCCTTACATCAACCATCCTACATCATCCATCCTACATCACACATCATCCATCAGCCCTCTTAAGATTGCGGGGATGGTGGTTTAGGATTTGCTCCCTGAGCGTCGACATGTCAATATGTGTGTAAATCTCTGTCGTTCCTATGGATTCATGCCCCAACATGGCCTGGATGGCGCGCAGGTCGGCACCGCCTTCGAGTAAGGCCGTAGCAAACGAGTGGCGCAGGGTGTGTGGCGAAATGGTTTTCTGTATGCCTGCCGCCACAGCCGTTTCCTTAATCATGATGAGTATCATGACTCGCGTCAGATGTGCGCCACGTCGGTTCAGGAACACAAAATCCTCCTCACCCGGTTTTATCTTCATCTCGCGACGGTCCATAAACCAGTAGTCCAGTTCCTTGATGGCACGCGGAGAGATGGGTACAAGCCGTTCTTTCGAGCCTTTTCCTAAGATGCGGACATACTGTTCCTGTATAAAAAGGTCGGAAAGTTTCAGGTTGACCAGTTCACTGACACGCAATCCGCACGAGAACAATACTTCAATGATAGCACGGTTGCGTTGGCCCTCCCACTTCGATAGGTCGATAGCACCTTCAAGCATATCCACTTCCTCGGCAGAGAGTACTTCGGGCAGATGCTCGCCCAATACGGGCGACTCCAACAGTTCACTGGGATCGTCATCGCGATAACCTTCCAACTCCAGAAAACGGAAGAACGAGCGCACACCGCTCAGTATACGGCACTGCGAACGCGGGTGTATGCCAATGTCGTGCAGCGAGGCGGCAAAGTGTTGCAAGTCAGACAACTCCACGTCAAGAACATCCTTGTCCACATCTTCCAGATAGTTGATCAGCTTCAGCAGGTCACGGATGTAAGCATCCAGCGTATTTGGCGAGTAGCCACGCTGTAGTTTCAAGTAGCGCTGATAGCTGCGGATAATATTTGTAGGCGTTTTCTTGTCCTTTTCCATTTTATTTCGTACCTTTGCCGCGACAAAGTTACGAAATATTTTTGAATTATGAAAATTCTGATTGTCAATGGTCCTAATTTAAATCTGTTGGGTGTTCGCGAACCCGGCATCTATGGTTCGGCATCCTTCGAGCAGTATCTGCCCCAGTTGCAAGCCCAGTATCCCGACATAGAAATCGAGTATTTCCAAAGCAACATTGAAGGCGAGCTCATCAACAAGATGCAGGAAGTCGGCTTTACCTACGACGGTATTGTGTTGAATGCCGGTGCCTACACGCACACTTCCGTTGCCCTGCACGACTGCATCCGTTCGCTGAAATCGCCCGTCATTGAGGTCCATATCAGCAACATCCATCAGCGCGAAGAATTCCGTCACCATTCGATGATATCCGCTGCCTGCCGTGGCGTCATCTGCGGCTTTGGTCTTGATTCCTATCGTCTGGCCGTCGAAGCGCTAAAAGCCAATTGCCAACAGCAATGACCGTCGACGAATACATTGCCCAACACATAGAACCAGAGCCCGACTATCTTTATCGGCTCTGGCGTGCTACCAATATCCACATGCTGCACGGCCGCATGGCATCAGGCCATCTACAAGGCCGTTTGCTCAAGATGCTGGTCAAGATGATTCGTCCCAAAAACATCCTTGAAGTGGGGACTTTCAGCGGTTACTCCGCCATCTGCATGGCCGAAGGACTGGAAGAAGGCGGCATGGTCTATACCTTTGAAATCAACGACGAACAGGAAGACTTTACCCGTCCTTGGATAGAGGGTTCGCCCGTAGCCGACCGCATCCGTTTCATCATTGGCGATGCCAATATTGAGGCTCCGAAGTTAGGCGTTACCTTCGACATGGCTTTCATCGACGGCGACAAACGAACTTATCGAGATACTTACGAGACGGTGCTCGACCTGCTGCGTCCAGGCGGTTTTATCCTTGCTGACAATACGCTGTGGGACGGTCATGTCGTGGACCACAATTACGACCGCGACCCACAAACCCGAGGCATCGAGACGTTCAACGACTACGTGATGCACGACGACCGTGTTGAACAAGTCATACTGCCACTTCGCGACGGTTTAACACTCATTTACAAGCGTTAAGTCAACATTTTGCACAATTTTTGCACATTTTCCTTGCAAAATGTTTGTTGTTTCAATAAAATTGCGTACTTTTGCTTACAAATTGTAAAACAATACTATTAGCAATGGAGAAAATTGACAATCTTGACAAGAAAATCCTTAGTATCCTGTCGAAGAATGCGCGCATTCCGTTCAAGGATGTTGCTGCAGAGTGTAATGTGAGCCGTGCTGCTATCCATCAGCGCGTACAACATTTGGTAGATGCCGGTGTCATCATGGGCAGTGGTTTCGACGTCAATCCCAAGAGCCTCGGCTACTCTACATGTACCTATGTGGGCATTACATTGGAACGTGGCTCCATGTACAAGGATGTCGTAGAACGTCTGCACCACATACCGGAAATTGTCGAGTGCCACTTTACCACTGGTCCCTACACCATGATGGTTAAACTCTATGCACGCGACAACGAACAGTTGATGCAACTGCTCAACGGACGTCTACAGGATATACCTGGTGTGGTTGCTACAGAGACGCTTATCTCGCTGGAACAAAGCATCAAGCGCGATATCCCCGTTTCTTTTGAAGAAAAATAAATCCGTAAAATAAGTCGGGAAATGGTAAAACTTAAATCCTCAAATCAGTTCGACTGGCAGTCGCAACTGTCAACTGTCTATGCTTCCTTCCCCGAAGCCCAGCGCCGACCTGTCATCGGCATTACCGGCAACTATGATGAAAAGACTTGCAAACTTGCTGAAGGTTATTATCGTTCTGTTCAACAAGCAGGTGGAGTACCCGTCATCATTCCTCCTTTGGCTGATACCGACAGCATCATCAACACATTGGAACATATCGACGGCCTGCTGTTGAGCGGTGGTGCCGATTATAATCCGTTATATGCCAACGAGGAGCCAATACCCGCGCTGCACGGTATCAATAGTGAACGCGATTTGCCCGAACTGCTCATTACCCGTCTGGCTTATAATCGTCAGATTCCTATCTTAGGTATCTGTCGTGGTATTCAGACGTTAGCAATGGCCTTGGGCGGTAAAGTCCTTCAGGACATCGGCCAGACAACTGTCAAGCATTCTCAGGACGCCGACCGTTCGGAGCCTACCCATAGCGTCACTATCAAGAAGGATTCCACCTTATTTAATATATATAATAAGGAAGAGAAACTCTTTGTCAACTCGTTCCACCATCAGGCTGTAGGCGATGCTGGGTCTTTGTTCAGCGTTACGGCAACAGCCGCCGACGGCACCATTGAGGCTATTGAGAGCAATGAGTATAAGAGTATTTTAGGCGTACAGTGGCATCCCGAATGTCTTGCAGAAGGTTTACCACTTTTCGAGTGGCTTGTCAATGAAGCTACCGCCTATCGTGATGCTTGCGACATGCACCAACATGTACTGACGCTCGACACCCATTGCGATACTCCGATGTTTTTCCCAAAGGGTGTTGACTTTGGCACTCGCGACAAACAATTGCTTGTCGACCTTCACAAAATGACGGAAGGTCATCAGGATGCAACCATTATGGTGGCATACCTGCCCCAGCCTACCGATCATCCGAAGGAATATGCCGATGACATCTTCGACAAGATTGAGGAATTAGTCGAGCGCAACAACAATTATCTTAGCATAGCCCGTACGCCCAACGACCTCTGGATGAATAAACATCTGGGCAAGAAGAGTATTATGCTGGGTATTGAAAACGGACAGGCTCTGGACGGCAAAATTGAGAACCTCCAGCACTTTGCCCAGCGTGGCATTGTCTATATGACGCTGTGCCACAATGGTGACAACGACATCTGCGACTCAGCTCGTGGCAGTCAGACTCACAATGGTGTTAGCGCCTTCGGTCGTCAGGTCATCAGCGAGATGAACCGCTTAGGTATTATGGTTGACCTGAGCCATGCTGCAGAAAAAAGCTTTTACGATGCCCTCGACATGTCAAGCACGCCCATTGTTTGCAGTCACAGCAGTTGCCGTGCTCTTTGCGACCATCCCCGCAACCTGACTGACGACCAGATGCGTGCCCTTGCTGCTAAGGGTGGCGTCATGCAAGTCACATTATACAACGGTTTCCTCGTCAAGGATGGCGAAGCAACCATCGAAGATGCGATGCGCCATTTGATGCATGCCATCGACATCATGGGTATCGACCATGTTGGTTTGGGAACCGACTTCGATGGCGATGGTGGCATTCGAGGACTGGCCAACTCGTCAGAACTCATCCATTTCACCCGTCAACTAATGGCACACGGTTTCAGTCAGGAGGACATTCAGAAAATTTGGGGAGGTAATTTCCTCCGTATCATGCAACATGTGCAAAACGCTAAACAATAAATGAGAAATATTATCATAATTATATGCATCGTAATGGCCTGCTACTCATGCAGTACCACAAAAAAGAGTCAGACAACGGAACAGTCAGTAGTTACTATTGAGTTCAATGCCGATTCTGCCTATAACTTCTGTGCAGCTCAATGCAGTTTTGGTCCTCGCATCATGAACAGCGAGGCACACGAACAATGTGCTCAGTGGATTCAACAGAAGTTTGAACAATACGGATATAGCGTACAACTGCAGAAAGCAGACCTGAAAGGCTACAACGGCACTATCCTTAAGAGCACAAATATCATCGCCAGCCCAAAGCCAACAGCCAATGGCCAGCAGCCATCAGCTCGCATCCTGATCTGTGCCCATTGGGACAGTCGTCCTTGGGCTGACAATGATCCTGACGAGGCCAATTGGCGCAAACCCGTGATGGCTGCCAATGATGGGGCATCGGGTGTGGCTGTCATGCTCGAACTGGCCCGCCTGCTACAACAGAATGATTCTGTTCGTTTGGCTGTCGACTTCATCTGCTTCGATGCTGAAGACTGGGGTATTCCCCAATGGGAAGAACAGGTGGATGGCGACTCATGGGCCCTTGGCGCACAATATTGGGCTGCCAGCAGTTTGCCCCAACAAGGCAACTATCAATTCGGCATCCTGCTTGACATGGTTGGTGGTCAGGGCGCCAAGTTCTATCGTGAGTACAACTCCATGCACTATGCCCGCAACATCGTGGAACGTGTATGGCAGGCAGCCAATACAGCTGGCTATGGCAGCATATTTCCATATATAGATGGTGGAGGCGTTACCGACGACCATGTTCCTGTTAACGAAAAGGCCGGCATTCCCTGCATCGACATCATCAATTATTATCCCGATTGTGAGCAGAGTTCGTTTGGTCCTACGTGGCATACCATTAACGACGATATGCAACATATCGACAAGAATACGCTGAAAGCTGTGGGTCAAACCCTCGTGCAATTAATCTATTCGGAATAATCCCTCTTAACTCCTAACTCTTAACTCTCACAGCTGTCCCGCTTCTACCATCAGCACCACACGTTCTGTGAGGCGGTCAATGCCTTCAGCGTCGTACTCTTTCTTGAGCGAAGCACCAAAGGCCCATGCAAAGGCTTGATAGAAACCGGCACGTACTGGTCCAAGGAATGCTTGGATGAGTTCGTAGCCTGACGAATGGCTTTCACGGTAGATCAGTTTGATGAGCAGCTTACCCTGCGAGTAGGTCAGTTTCTTCATGCGGGGCTTGTATTCCTGCATGATACTCTTCTCCACACGCTTCATGTGTTCCTCCTTTGCCGCCTTCGAAGGCAGCGTCTCTAGATATTCGGCTGTCTCCATCATAATCATGTTGGCCTCCTTAGCGATGGGCAGCACCGTCTTCACGTTCTTTACCAGTCGCATATAGGCCTGCGCCTGACGTTTGCTGCTGAACTCCACAGGTGGAAACACATATACATTGTTCATTTCCATGTATTGAATGCTGTCTCCACCCTCCAGCACCTTACCCACCTTCACAGTAGGCACAAAAGTAGGACTGTCCATATCGACAGCCTCAGGACGCTTGTTCTTTTGGGCGTAAGCATTGCCAACACCTAAAAGCCAAAAGCCAAAAGCCAACATCAATACCAGTCGCGTCATCATTCTTACTCTCAGTGCCATTGTATTTTGTTTAACGCTGCAAAGGTAGCACAAAAAATCGATTAAGCAAAATCATCTCACTATTATTTCTATATAGTAACAAAGTAAAAAGGAGAATGTCATGCGGCACTCTCCTCTTTTTTAGTTCAAGCCAATTTACTTGTTTACATATTTCTTTCCGTTACGGATGATAATACCCTGATAAGGTGTATTGATACGTTTACCGTGAAGGTCATAGAAGACCTGGTTAGAAAGTATATGACGAACAGTGCGGATAGCCGTAGGCGTTTCTATGGGTAGAACATCGTCAGACAACGGCTGAGAGGCATAACTTACCTCACCGGAACCTAAGAATGTTATGACACCATGTCCCTCGACCAACAGTGGCTGGTTGGCTGCTACTTCAGTGACAGCTACTGGTGTCAGATTCTCGGTTAAGATGTAGGCGTTAACACCCTCTGGAACAACAGCCTGGAAAGGAATCTGTACGATGTGCTGACCGTCGACTTCGCAAGTATATGAAGCTTGGGTAGCCGTGAATGTCTGGGCAGGATGGAAGGGACCGAAACGTTCATCAATCACCAACGATGCACAGACACCCTCCTTCACAACGTTTGTGCCTGACAGTTCGCAGTTGCCTGACACGTAGACCACACGGTTGTTGCCCTCCAGCCAGGGTAGGGTGGTAGGCAGATTTGTGACTGCAGTCATATCGATGCTGGTGCAAGCAGGGTCTGTCGAGAAGTCGAGCACATAACTGTCGTCGGCCACATAGTCGCCACTCAGCGTACCTGCATAGAGGTTGCTGCCACCAGTTAGGTAGACATTGCCAAAGGTAAACTGAAGATTTGACGACCAGTTGTTATTCGTCAGGGATATCAGTCCGATGCAACCGTCGGTCAGCGTAGCTGTCGAGAGGTCGAAAACCCACTGGAAATTCTCATGGACAGGGAATTCCATGTCGCCATAGTTATGGGTCATCACCTCTCCCTGGCTATTGACGTAAGTCAGTGTGGTAAGGGCTGACGAGTAGTTCATGTTCGATGTCAAGGTCTTCACCTCAAACACCAGTTTTTTCATGCCCTCGTCTAATTTGACATAGCCATAACTGGCATCTGTACGGCTACTGATAAGCGGATTGCTGTGGTTGAAGGTCTTTGATTTGCCGCTCAACTTGTAGGCTGTGCCAAAGGTTGTCTTTGTGGTTGTCAGATCGTCAATTCGCTTATAGTCGTAATAGCTGATGCTACCAGTCATATTGGACGGCTGGCGGGCGCTCGACTTGACAAACAGCGCCGTAGCCACGCTCTTGGCATCAATGGTAGCCACAGGCCGGCACGTCTCAGACTCAGGCGTCAGGTCCGTCTTCTTGAAGTTCTGACTCTTGCCAGTGGTGTATAGAACGCCCAGCTGGGTATAGAACGGCAGGTCGAAGGTGAGGTCTATCGTGTTGTCAGAGCTATTAGACAGGACGGCAACAATCGTGTCGCCCGACTGTGACAGATAGGCGGAGCCTTGGAGGTTGGCGCCAAAGGAAGCATCGATACGTGTCATGCCAGTGATGAACTTGGCAAAGTGGGCCATGATATAGCCACGCTTGGTAATAGTGCCGCTGGTACCGGCACCACGCTGTCCGTCGCCCATCATGCCATAGTAGCGCTTGGCGGCATAGTGAATCCAGGCATTGAAGTCGCCCAGCATACAGGTGTTGATAGCGGTAAAGAAATTGAAGAAGTCTTTCGAGAAGTCAAAGTTACGGGTGTTGCCCTCTGTCTCGTTCCAGTTGATGAGATACTCCGTCATCCATATCTCTTTACCTTTCTTAGCCAGATTCTTATAAGCAGACTGGATACCACCATACTGGTGACCGCCATAGATGTCGAAGCATTCCAGCACGTCAGTCTTGTTCAGGGCGTTGGCATAGGAGTCGCTCACAGCCAGCGTCTCAGGCGCCATCACCTTACAACTGATGCTCTTGCCGTAGGTTTTTACAAACTCGGCAATTTCAGAAGCATCCCACAAACAACCGGCATACTGCGCAGGCCAGTCAGGCTCGTTCTGGATGGAGATGGCATCGAGTTCGACACCATTATTGCGCAGGTACTGCACATAGTCTTCCAGATACTGCGCATAGTCCGCCCAGTTCTCACGTTTCAGCTTGCCTGTGGTGCCGTCTTCGTTCTTGGCGTTGACGGTGCCGTTGGTTTTCCATTCGGCAGGCTGTCCCCACGGTGAGGCGAAGACGATGAGTCCCATTTGCTTGGCTTGCTTGGCTGTGGCCAGCGACTGTTGCCAGGCATTACGACCGATGGGGATGTAGAGACGCATGATATTACAGCCCACCGTACTACTGGCACCCCATACCTTCTTGATTTCAGCAGTGGACATGTGATTGTAGCCGAACTGCGGTGAGCAGACAAAGCCACCGAATCCGGTGATACGCTGGTGGGTGTTCTGTACGTCAAAACGTACCGTTGCCTTCGTCTGTGAAGTAGCAGCCCTGCTACCCATATGGGATAGCAGGGCCACCATTAGCATAGTCGATATAGTCTTCATCATAATGCGTAAATGCTCAGCTTATTTGAGTGGCAGATACCAGTTGTTGGGATCCATCAGTTTCTGACGCAGGTCGGCATCAGCGTTCATGACGCCATAGCGCAGACTGATAGGTTCAGCTAGATATTCAGGTTTGTTGCGACGCAGGGCTACACGCATCAGGTCGTTAAAGCGATAACCTTCGAAAGCACCCTCCAAGGCCATTTCCGTGATAATCATATCCTCGACCAGAGGAATCTGATAGTCGACGGTGTCCTGACGTGTGGCCAACTGCTCTTTGGGCTGGGGCAGGGTGAAGTAGGCATTGGCATGCGAATCGCCCGAACCGATTGAATGGACGCCGAAATAGGTGCCCTCGAACTTAAACAGCTCTGGATCGAAGTAGACCAAATCACCAGCAGCTTCGAGTTCGGCAGCGTCAACGCGGGTTTTCAGAATGTCATCGCAGATACCGTATTTCAGGATGGCAAAGGCCGACTGCGGGAAACCTGCACGGTTGAGGGCCTCGGCATAGCGCAGATAGACCATGGTACGGCGATAGAGTACGATGCGGTTAGACGTCACCTTATTGATGGTCTGCAGGTAGGAGTTGTATTCTGTATAGTCGCTTTTGGCACCATAGGTGCTAAGGGTGTGGTTAGAGAAATAACGCAGGTCGCCTGCTAATTCGCTGCGGTAGAGTCCGACATGGGGCACATAGATCGTGTCCTTGGTCGTTGCACCGGGCAAGCTGACTTCAAAGCAGTATGTCTGACTTGCTGAAATCCTGTCCATTCCGTATGACGGAGACAACTCGTAGAAGTAGTTGTTCTCTGTGGTGGAGTTGAACAGATTTGGCAGGTTGCTGATAGTGCCGTCGAAGACGCGTGCCTCCATAGGTATGTAGCACAATAGCTCGGCCGTGCTGCTCGTGGGATTATAGCTGTCGTAGATAGCGTCAAGCTGTGTGGAATTGGCCCAGTTGACACTTTGACGACTCATCTGGATGGGGTCGTACTTATCGGTCAGATATTCGTGATACCAACGGGCTGCCTCCTGATAGCGTCCGGCCCAGAGGCAGAGATCACCTAAGAGGGCACGCATGGGGATAAACAGATATTTGGAGTCTGCATTGGCCACGTTGCCGTATTCCGGCAGGTTCACGCCGACGTATGGTGTCAGGTCAGCGATGAACGTCTCGCAGATTTCCTTGATGTCAGCGGGTGTCTGATTCATAGCTTCGACAGCCTCACGTTCGGTCATCAGCGGTTTAAGAATCAGGGGAACCTTACCGTAGGCTTGAGCCAGTTGCAGATAGGTCCAGGCACGGTATGACTTCACGGCAGCGTATTCGCGCATAAACAGGTTGCGGCCACGACGCTCCATAGCGGTGTCGATATGTGCCAGGAAATAGTTACAGTTGTTGATGACGGCATAGTAGTCGCTAATCTGATTGTAACGGTTCTTCTCGCTGAAATTGAACTCTGACAGGCGCTTCAGGTCACTATTGGCTGCAACGGTAGGCAGCACCAAGTCGCCGCGAACCTCGCCCAACAGCACGATGCGGTCGGCGATAATCTGCATCTTATTGATGATACCCATCACGCTATACACAGAGTCTGTAGCGTGGTTCAGCGTGTGGTCCTCTTCAAACTCCACCAAGTCGGACTCAGTCTCAAGCATCTTTTCGCATGATGATAGGAAAATGAGAGATTGAGAAAATGAGAAAATGAGAAATGCTGTGCATCCCAGTTTCTTCAAATTCATCAGTCTCTTTATCCTATTGTTTATATTAATTGTTGTCATATTCATAATGATTAAAATAATTACTCATTTTCTCATTTTCTCATTATCTACATTTCTTTAGAGATTGATATTCACACCGATGGAGAAGGAACGGCCTGCGGACAGAATGCCGCGGTCGATGCCCTGTGTCAGAATGCCTCCGGCAATGGCGCAGTCAGGATTGCTGCCCAAATACTTGGTGATAGTAAACAGATTGGAAGCATTACCCCAAATGGTCAGTCCCTGCAGATAGGTGCTCTGGATAGGCAGATAGTAACTCAGCGTGACAGAGGCCAGGCGCAGATAGGAGCCATCCTCTATCCAGCGGTCGCTGAAGCGTGAATTGCCCATGGGGTCCTTATAGCTGACACGAGGAATGTCGGTCTTCTGGCCCTCTGCCTTCCAACGGCCATTCACGGCTATGGTCTGGTTCAGGAAGTAAGTACCACCCTCTAAGAGTGAGCGCTGATAGTTGAAGACATCGTTGCCCAGCGAGTAGTTGAAGACAGCTGAAAGTGTCAGGTTCTTCCAGTTGAACATGGTGTGGATGTTACCATAGATATCGGGGTTGGGGTCACCGATGACGGTACGGTCGTTCTCGTCGATGACTTTGTCTTGATTGATATCGGCAAAGTTCATGTCACCACCGATAAACAAATACTTGTCGCCATTTTCCTTAACGACATACTTGCCGTCGGCTAAGGCTTCTTCGGTCGTGCTATAGACACCATTGGTCTTGTAGCCGTAGAACAAGCCCACGGGCTGACCGACCTTGGTCTGAATGGTGGCACCATAGGCGTCGGTCTCGAAGGAACGGTCGTTGTCGGGCAGGGCAGTCACCTTATTCTTATAATGGCCGATAGAGGCACCGACCTCCCAACGGAAGTCTTTCAGGTTGAGCACCTTGACGGTGGCCTGTGCGTCGAAACCGCTGTTCTCAAGTTTGCCTTCGTTGCTCCAGCTGGCATCCAGACCGCTGGTCCAAGCCAGCTGACGGAGCGAGAGCAGATTATTGGTCCAACTCTTGAAATAGTTGAAGCGTAGGTTCAGGCGGTTGTTCAGGAAGTTACCCTCGATGCCGGCAGTCAGTCGTTTGGTGGTTTCCCACTTCAAATCGGTATTGCCGATATTGCCGATGACCACACCAGTGACGCTGTTGTTCAGCATTCGACGTGACACGAAGTAACTGCGTGAAGCCGTATAGTCGATATCATCGTTACCTGTGACATCGTAACCGACATTCAGACGCAGGTAGTTCAGCAGGTCGGTTTTGGGGAACCAACTTTCGTTAGTGGCGACCCAAGCGGCCTCGACACTGGGGAACAGACCCCAGACGACACCGCCCATCTTCAAACCGTCGGCATCCTTACCGAAGCGTGAAGAGGCATGGGCAGACAGGCCGGCATTCACAAAATAGCGCTGTGCGTAGTTATAATCGGCCAAAGCATACCAAACGAGGTCAGTGGTCTTGTCATTGGCACCGTCGGTGTCCTTGAAACTCAGTGAAGAGCTCATCTTGGGCGCCTTGTCGTTAGGCGTGTTGTAACC
>JAFVHO010000204.1 GCA_017474485.1 Prevotella sp. | reverse complement strand
GGCGGGGTCCCACCTCTTCCCATTCCGAACAGAGAAGTTAAGCCCGCCTGCGCCGATGGTACTGCAATGCAATGCGGGAGAGTAGGAGGCCGCCACTTTTCAATAGGGAAGCCCTTTCATCAGCAACGATGAGAGGGCTTCATTTTTTTGATACAGCCTAAATTATTATTAAAAATTATATATAATCTTCTAATTATGATGGATTTTTCTTAATTTTGCAGTCAGAAACTAAATCATTAAATATAAAAGCGTATGAAAAAGATTTTAGCAATAATCGCCATGGTAGCTATGACGTTGCCTTCAAGTGCACAAGAAGGTGGTATTCGTGTTAATTATCAAGGTGCAAAACCCACTATCAGCAACTTTGTTACTGCTTTTCTTAACTCTCGTTCCGAAGGTGATGACGACTGTAGCGATGAATCGTTTAATGCCGTCCAGCAAGCTTGGAACAATCATCTTAAGGGTAAGAAACTGATGGCTAATGAAACACTCAATGTTGATGAGAAAAATGGTTTCGTGCTTTATGAAATCAAGCATAGTGAAAATGTGTTAAGAGTAGAAATGTGCTATTGGAACGAGGCCGATCAGAAGCATAAGCTATTTGCTTACAATGTGGGATGCTATCAGAATGGTAAATATAGTGCAGGTCAGTTTGACGGACTTACGTTTTACCGTTATAACAATGCCACGAAGAAGATGGCTGTAACTTTCGAAACAGGCTTCGATGTGGAATATGGTACGGACGATGGCTGTTGGGCTTCCTACGCTCTGCCGCGTACTGGCAAGGACATTATTGTAACTTACTGGAAAAATAGTGCTAAGAAACAGCAGAAGACTTTAAAATGGCAAGGTAGTAAGTTTAGCTTTTGACCTGTCATGACCGTTCATTTATGAATACTATATTTATTGTATTGCCGATATTGACGCTGCTGATGTTCGATCTCGGACTGGCGCTGCGTCCTTCTGACTTCAGATTAATTGTTGAACGTCCGTATGCTGTTATTGCAGGATTGACGGGCCAGATTATCTTTCTGCCACTGATAGCTTTGCTGGTTGGTAATCTGTTTAACATAGAGCCCGTGTTTTTCTTGGGCGTCATGCTCATAGCTTGTAGCCCTGGTGGTAGTTCTAGTAACGTTTTCTCGATGTTGGCAGGTGGTGATGTGGCACTGTCAGTGTCGTTGACGGCTTTTAGCAGTGTCATCACGCTGTTTACCGGTCCGTTTATCATGGATGCTATGGCATCGTATATGGGTAGTGTAGTCAATGTGCATCTGCCGGTGGGTAATCTGTTGGTTCAGAATATTGTACTGATGGCTGTACCAATTATTATTGGTTTGTGCGTCTCTGTCTATCGTCCCAATGCCGCTAAGCGTATGCATGGCGTGTTAAAACGTTTGGCGTTCCCTCTGCTGATTCTATTGGCTTCGGTTTTCTTTATTCAAAATAGGGACACTATTATCGAGGAATTCCCAAAGTTGGGCATGTCCATCACGGTATTGATATTGTTGTCCATGCTATCGGGTATCCTGTTGTCATGGGTTATGCGGTTGTCGCATAAGGAGCAGCGTACCATTGTGATTGAGATAGGTATGCAGAATGCTGCACAGGCTATTACCATTGCCAGCAGTCCGTTCGTGTTCAATAACGACATAATGGCTATCCCTGCCATTGTTTATGCCCTGATGATGAATGTTGTCCTGCTGACCTATGTTGGTGTTATCCATTATCGTTTTGATAAAAAAATATAAAAGGGAAGGCTAGTTTGTGCCGCATTCAATATTTTTGTCTATCTTTGCGAAAGAGAACTAAGAACAAACAATTGTACCACACAAAGACAAGACAATCAAGATGATGAAAAAGGAACATGAAGACATGAACAGGCGTCAGTTTCTGCAGAGACTGGGCATGGGTGCGGGTTCTGCCTTGGCTATGATGGCCATGGAACCACTCAATGTATTGGCGGGAAATAGTGCAAAGCCAGGTCAGCTAAAGTATGATGCTGATGAAAACAAGATGACTTATCGTGTTCAGCATGGCTCTGGTGAGAAAATCTCGCTATTGGGCTTTGGTATGATGCGATTGCCTGATGATCAGGAACAGGTAGACCAATTGGTGGATTATGCCATAGCGCACGGTGTGAACTATTTTGATACAGCGCCGATGTATATGGGTGGACGCTCCGAGGTGCTGACTGGTAATACGTTGAGCCGTTACCCCAGAGAAAAATATCATGTGGCTACCAAAATGTCGAACCAGAATCGCCGTTCGTGGAGTTTTGATGATTCAAAGCGAATGTACGAAACATCGCTGGAACGTCTAAAGGTAGATTATATTGATTACTATCTGCTGCATAGTATCGGCGGTGGCATGGATTCTCTGAAAGGCCGTTTCCTTGACAACGGTATCTTGGACTTCTTGCTGAAGGAACGCGAGGCTGGACGTATCAAACATTTGGGCTTTTCATATCATGGTGATGTTCGTGACTTTGACTGGTTGTTGGACCATCAAGACGAATACCACTGGGATTTCGTACAGATACAGATGAACTTTCTGGACTGGCGTCATGCCTCAATGAGGCAAGGATGGCGTCATGATGCCGATGCAGAGTATCTATATGACAAGTTGGAGAAAAAGGGTATTCAGGCCGTTATTATGGAGCCGTTGAGAGGTGGCGCCTTTGGTCGTATGGCCAGTGAGTTGTCTGATCAGTTGAAGGCTGTGCGTCCCAATGATAGTACAGCCCGTTGGGCATTCCGTTGGGTAGGCTCCTATCCCAATGTTCTGACCACTTTGAGCGGTATGAATCGCATGGATCATTTGGTAGACAATGTGGCAACTTTCTCGCCGTTGGAAGCATGTACGGAGGCGGAAAATAAACTGTTGGCCGATATTGCTGACCAGATGTCTGGCTTCCCCACCATTCCATGTACTACGTGTGAATATTGCATGCCCTGTCCCTATGGCGTCAACATTCCTGGTAACTTTGCCTACTATAACGAAGCGGTCAATGAACATATCCTGCCTTTGCCCGACAAACAGGCGTCTGACTATATAGCGCGAAAGGAGAAGTTTGCCGAAGGTATGCGCAAAGCACTGCCTGATGTCGCGAAGTGGGCCAATCAGTGTACCGACTGTGAAGCCTGTTTGCCCAAATGCCCACAGCAGATTCGTATTCCGAATCAGATGGCGCGAATTGTCGAAACTTTGAGAAGAAGAGGATAAAAAATGAAGTCCGACAAAAATCGGACTTCGTTGTTGCGGAGGCAGGACTCGAACATGCGACCTCCAGGTTATGAGCCTGGCGAGCTACCAACTGCTCCACTCCGCGATATATTTCTCTTAAGCGGCTGCAAAGGTACAACTTTTTTTTGAATTAGCCAAATAATTTGCATAAAAATTGAAAATAATGGTAGTTTTTGTTGTTTTTGAGGCGAAATGTTTGGTTAATTGCTCGGTTTTTCTTAATTTTGCACACTATAAGACCATTGTGCAATTATTAAGTGATGGAGATTTAGAGATATGTCAGTATCAAAAACGCGCCAAAAGTTAGTGGATGTAGCCCGCCAGTTGTTTGCGAAGAACGGACTGGAAAGTACCACAATGAACGATATTGCCACGGCTTCCGGAAAGGGACGCCGTACTCTCTATACTTATTTTAAATCTAAGGAAGAAATCTACTATGCTGTGATTGAGGGCGAGTTGGAGCGTTTGAGTGACAAGTTAGACGAGGTGGCTGCACGTAAAATTCGTCCGCAGGACAAAATCATAGAGTTGATATATACTCATCTAAGTATGATTCGTGAGACTGTGGTTAGAAATGGTAACTTACGTGCGGAGTTTTTTCGTAACATCTGGATGGTGGAGAAGGTAAGGAAGCATTTTGATGATGCTGAGATTGAACTGTTCCGAAAGGTGTATACTGAAGGTAAGGAAGATGGCGAATTTGATATTGATAATATTGATCTTGTTGCCGACATTACTCACTATTGTATCAAAGGTCTTGAGGTACCTTATATTTATGGACGTATCGCGCATGGTATGCGTGAAGAGGATACCAAACCGCAGGTTGCCAAAGTGGTGTATGGCGCCTTGGGTAAGTTTCAGAGAACTTGAAAAAGATTGAAGATAGGAATTTATATATTAATATTCAACAACAATTATGGGATTATTAGAAGGTAAGACAGCGCTGATTACTGGTGCTGCACGCGGTATCGGAAAAGCTATCGCATTGAAGTATGCCTCTGAGGGCTGTAACATCGCATTCACCGACCTTGAGGTGAACCTGGATACTGAGAAGGAAATCGCTGCTCTGGGTGTTAAGGCTAAGAGCTATGCATCAAACGCGGCCGACTTTGCTCAGACTGAGGAGGTAGTTAAGGCCGTTAAGGATGAGTTTGGTTCAATCGATATTCTGGTCAACAATGCTGGTATCACCAAGGACGGACTGATGCTACGCATGACCGAGCAGCAGTGGGATGCTGTGATTGCTGTAAATCTGAAGTCGGCATTCAATTTCGTTCATGCCTGTGTGCCCATTATGATGCGTCAGCGTGGTGGCTCAATCATCAACATGGCATCGGTAGTAGGTGTTCATGGTAACGCCGGACAGGCTAACTATGCAGCATCGAAGGCTGGTTTGATTGCTCTTGCCAAGAGTATCGCTCAGGAGATGGGTCCGAAGGGTATCCGTGCCAACGCTATCGCTCCAGGATTTATTGAGACAGCCATGACTGCTGCTCTGCCTGAGGAAGTTCGCAACGAGTGGAAGCAGAAGATTCCTCTTCGTCGTGGTGGTCAGGTTGAGGATATCGCCAATGTTGCAACCTTCTTGGCTTCTGACATGTCGAGCTATGTCAGCGGACAGGTGATTCAGGTCGATGGTGGCATGAATATGTAATCAATTGATAATTGATAATTATGGAAGTAATCTACGAGGACAACCATATTATCATAGTCAATAAACATAGTGGGGAGATTGTCCAGGGTGATAAGACTGGCGATCGCCCCCTTTCTGATATTGTCAAGGACTATATCAAGGAGAAGTACCAGAAACCTGGTGCAGTTTTTCTTGGTGTGGTACACCGTTTGGATAGGCCTGTTTCAGGGTTGGTGGTTTTTGCCCGCACATCGAAAGCACTGACCCGATTGAACAAGATGTTTGCTGAGAGTGAAGTGCATAAAACCTATTGGGCGATAGTCAGTAAGTCGGTTGATGGAAGAAGGAAAATGGTCGATGACGGCGATTGGCATACACAGGCAAACTGGATTGTAAGGAACGAAAAGCAAAACAAGAGCTATGCTTACGACCGTGAAGTGCCTAATAGCAAGTTGGCTAAGCTGAAATATAGATTGATTGCACGCGGCGAACGCTATGATTTGGTAGAGGTGCAACTGATGACAGGTCGTCATCATCAGATTCGCTGTCAACTATCTACGATGGGTTGTCCTATCAAGGGTGACTTGAAGTATGGCGCTCCTCGCAGTAATCCAGATGGTAGTATCTCATTGAATGCACACCGAATAGACTTCATTCACCCCGTTTCCAAGGAAAAAATAAGCTTAGAATCGCCCTTACCAGACGATAATCTGTGGGAAACATTAAAAAAAATGGTAAAATAGTTTCATATTTCTTTTTTTTCATGTATTTTTGCAGCATACTTTGCAAGTAAAGATATGAAAAAAGCCTTTTGGTGGATTTTGGGTATATTGCTAAGCCCTATTCTGCTGTTCTTGGTATTGACAGTTTTGCTTTATCTGCCGCCTGTACAAAACTGGGCTGTTGATAAGGTTGCTGCCATTGCCTCAGAAAAGATTGGCATGGACATCAGCGTAGACTACGTGAAGCTTGCATTCCCCTTGGATTTATCGATTGACGACTTCAAGATGATTCACCAGCCAGATACGATAGTCGATGTGGAACAGTTGACCGTCGACGTCCAGCTGTTGCCGCTCTTCAAGAGTCAGGTAGTTATCAACGAGTTAGAAATCAACAATACTAAACTGAATACCAATGGCTTTGTGGAAGCCGCCCAAGTGAAAGGCAGTTTTAAGAGACTATTTGTGTCAAGTAAGGGAATCGACCTTGACCGCCAGACGGTGGAGATAAATGGTGCCCGCTTGGAGGATGCTCACTTGGATGTGCAGTTAAACGATTCTGTACCTGAAGATACGACGACCAGTGTCAATCTTTGGAAAATCCATGTAGACAGTGTGGTCATCAGTCACTCTGATTTGGCATTACACATGCCTGGTGATACAATGAGTATAAATACCCGTTTTGGTACGCTTACGGCCAGAGAAGCCCTTATCGACCTCGGTACCGAGACCTATACTGTGGGTAGTGTTGACTGGCTGAATGGTGCCTTGGCTTACGATCAGAACTATCAGCCTCGCATAGAGGGTCTTGACTTCAATCACATTGATCTTACCCATCTGAATGTCGGTATCGACTCTATCTATTATCATGATCCGACACTACGATTGAATATGCGTCATCTCGCGCTGAACGAAAAGAGTGGTCTACAGGTGACCGACCTCAGTGGCTCGATTGTGATGGAGAATGGCAGCATCCGTCTGCCAAAGTTCCATCTGAAGACCCCCGAGAGTGACATTTTGGTGGATATGGATATGCCTCTGTCGTTGATGGATTCTATTGACCCTGGTAAACTTCGCCTGCGTGTGGATGCTCAGTTGGGTCGTCAAGATTTGATGCGCTTTATGGGCGATTTGCCGCAGGGTGTTCTAGACCGCTGGCCATACTATCCGTTGACGGTAAAAGGAGCAGTCAAGGGCAATATGGACTTTGTGGAGTTCAAAGACCTTGATATCGAATTACCTACTGCTTTTTATGGTAATGCAGACGGTTTTGTTGCCAATGTCTCTGACCCCAAGCGCCTCCGTGCCGATGTGCAGTTTAAGGCTCGTACTCAGAATGTTGGCTTTTTAATGGCGATGTTGCCTCGCGACGTACAACGTGACTACCGCATACCGCCGATGTCAGCTGAAGGTCGTGTGAAAGTCGATGGCGCACACTATTCTGCAGATATTAAAGCCCATGAGGGTGGGGGACACATGCAGTTGATTGGTGATTTCGATGCTAATCAGATGAACTATAGTGCTAGCATCAGTCTTGAGAATATCAATTTCCATCATTTCATGCCCAATGGCTTCCTCTATAACGTTGATGCGGGTATTATGGTTAATGGTAAGGGTGTCGACGTGTTTGCGCCAGAGACCGATATCATGTCCACGATCTACATCAATCAGTTGAAGACCAGCCTATGGAACATGAGCGATTTGACAGCCCTTACCGTTATCCGTAAGGGACGTGCGCAGATAGATCTTGAGAGCCGTAACAAACTGCTTAGCGGTGAATTCAATATCGATGCCCTCATGAACACAGAGAAGTTCGTTGGCACGGTCTCAGCCGACGTCAACCATGCCGACCTATATGCGCTGGGTCTGTTGGAGAGTCCATTGACCATTGAAATGTGTGGCTCTGCAGATATCAACTCCGACATGAAGATGAAGCACAACATTACCGGACTGGTCAGTGATATTGTTGTTACCGATACTGCCAAGACCTACCGTACGGAGTGGATAGGTCTGCTCCTGAAGACGAATACAGACACTACGATAGTCCGTGCACAAAGTGGTGACTTTATCGTGAAGATAGATGCCAGTGGCAACTACGAGCAGATGGCGGAAACATTCAGTGTCCTCGGCGATTCTGTGATGTCACAGCTTGACCGAAAGACCATCGATCAACCGGCATTGAGAAAGCTGTTACCGAACCTGAAGATGCATATAGAGAGTAAGCGCGACAATACTTTGGCCAATCTGTTGAGGAGTGGTAATGGTATTGACTTCAAGGAATTGTTGTTCGATATGGATTCGTCACCGGAGACGGGCCTTAACGGTAATGGCTATCTACATTCACTGATAGTGAGCGGTGTGCGTCTGGATACCATTAATTTTAGACTGACACAACGTCAGGAACGTCTCTCCTTCGGAGGTCAGATACGCAACAATAAGAAGAACCCTCAGTTTGTGTTTAATGCCCTTTTCGATGGTGTTTTACAGGAACGTGGTGCTACTGTTGGCGTTCGTTATTACGATGCTGCCAATGTGCTGGGTGCTCGCTTAGGTGCTCAGGCTGAGGTGGTTGACAGCGGTCTGCGGTTACATCTTATGCCCGAACAACCCACCTTGGGTTACAAGAAATTTAATCTGAACAAAGATAATTTCCTATTGTTCAGGCCTAATAAGAAGATTGAAACCAATATCCATCTGGTGGCTGACGATGGCACTGGTGTGAAGATCTATTCGGAATCGTCCGACTCGACAGCGTTGCAGGATATTACCGTTAGTGTGAACCGTATCAATCTTGACGAAATTACCTCCATCTTCCCATATATGCCTCGCGTGTCGGGCTTGCTTGACGGAGACTACCACGTCATTCAGGACAAGACCAGTCGCTTCTCTGTGGTAGGCGATATGTCTATTCGTCATTTGGCCTACGAACAGAGCCCGATAGGTAATATCAGCACAGAACTTGTCTACCTCCAGAAAGGCGATTCGGCTCATGTGGTGGATGCTCGTCTGATGAAGGATGACATAGAGATTGGTTCGATTACGGGTACCTATTATGATATTGGAGCTGGTAAGGTGGATCTTAGGTTTATCATGGATCACCTGCCCTTGGACATGGCTAATGGTTTCATTCCTGACCAGTTGTTCGGTTTGCAGGGATATGGTGAGGGCTTGTTGGATATCCGTGGCCCGATGGACAAACTGAAGGTGGATGGCACCGTAGTTCTCGACTCTGCCTATCTCGTGAGTGTGCCCTATGGCGTTAAAATGCGATTTGCCAAAGATCCGTTGGTAATAGAGAATTCCAAGTTGACCATCAATAATTTCAATCTCTATTCATCTAAGAATGACGAATTGAACGTTCATGGTAGTGTTGACTTTGCTGATTTTGATCATATCATGACAAATGTGCGTCTGAGGGCCCAAAACTATCAGATTATCGATGCCAAGGAGAATAAGCAGAGTATAGCCTATGGCAAGGCTTTCGTCAACTTCTTTGCCCGTATTAGTGGTACTTTGGATAATATGAATATGCGTGGCCGTTTCGATGTGCTGGGTTCTACTGATATGAGTTACGTGCTTCGTGACAGCCCGTTGACAACTGATAACCAGTTGGATGAACTGGTTAAGTTTACCGACTTCAGTGACAGTACCCAGACCGTCATAGAACGACCACAATTGACAGGTTTCAAGATGGATATGACGCTCAATGTAGCAAATGGAGCACATATTATGGCCTATCTGAATACTGACCATTCTAACTATGTTGATCTGATGGGCGGTGGCACATTGCGTATGATTTATACGCCTGAGGACAATCTGCAACTGACTGGTCGTTATACTTTGTCGAATGGTGAGATGAAGTATTCAATGCCTGTTATCCCGCTGAAGACCTTTACTATTCAGGATGGCTCGTATGTTGAATTCACTGGCGATATCATGAATCCGACGCTGAACATTACCGCAACCGAACGTGCCAAGGCCAATGTCGGCAATGAGGGTGAGGCGGTACGTAGCGTGGATTTCGACTGTGGCGTCGTCATTACCAAGACACTGAGCAATATGGGTCTTGAGTTTACCCTCGATGCCCCAGAGGATATGCAGCTGCACAGCGAGTTGCAGGCCATGTCGTCAGAACAGCGTGCCAAGTTGGCTGTCACCATGCTGACTACAGGTATGTATCTGTCTGATGGTAACACGGGTGGTTTCTCTATGAACTCGGCACTCTCGTCGTTCCTCAACTCGCAGATCAGTCAGATTTCAGGTAATGCACTGCGTACCTTGGATCTCCAGTTTGGTATGGACAATTCTACCGATGCCACTGGTCAGACACATACCGACTACTCGTTCAAGTTTGCTAAGCGCTTTATGAATAATCGTCTGAAGATAGCCGTGGGTGGTAAGGTGTCCACTGGTGCTGAATTGCAGGAACGTAACAATTCGTTCTTCGACAATGTCTCGTTGGAATATCGATTGGATAATACTTCTAACAAGTATATCTCACTATACTTCCAAAATAATTCATACGATTGGCTTGACGGTTATACACAGAAGTATGGCGGTGGCTTTATCTGGCGTCGTTCGATGGATCATATCCTCGACATCTTTAAGTTCAAGGATACTACTACAACATTGTTGCCGATGAACACAACCACTAGGCCTACAACACCTCGTGACAGCGTAAGAACAGACAGCGTAAAGGTAAAGTAAAGAAGTAAAGCAATGAAGATATATATTATAACGACATATAATTACATGCGTAGAAGGGTTCACGCCTTTTTACCTTTTTACCTTTTTACCTTTTTACTTTTCCTGTCATCTTGTTCGATGACGAAGAATATTCCTGAAGACGATCAGCTCTTTACGGGTTTAAAAGCTATTACCTATGAAGACTACGAGCAGAATGACAATTTCATAAAGACGCAGGAGGAGGTTGAGGCTGCCTTGGCTACAGCACCTAACGGTTCACTCTTCGGAAGCAGCTACTATCGTGTGCCTTTCTCATTCGGTGTTTCTGTGTGGAATCATTATTCAGAAAAGAATACACCGTTTGCCCGCTGGATGACAAAAAGCTTTGGCAAGCAGCCTGTCCTGATGTCATGGGTCAATCCTGAGTTGCGTGCAACAGTTGCCCAGTCGGTATTACGCAATCACGGCTATTTCAATGGTCGTGTCGATTACGAGGCTATCACCATGAAGAATCCCAAGACGGCCAAGCTTTCCTATCAAGTTAAGCCTGGTCGTATGTATACGCTTGATTCTGTCAGCATAGTCGGCTTTCCTGCTGAGGCTGACAGCCTCATAAAGGCTACAGCTGATGAGACCTATGTAAAGAAAGGCGATGCTTTTGTGGTTAGCAATCTCGATGCCGAACGTCAGCGTATTAGTACTATGTTACGCAATAATGGCTATTACTATTATCAGCCTGGCTATGCCTCTTATTTGGCCGATACTTTTGTCGTTGACGGTAAGGTGCAGTTGCAGTTGAAACTGGCAAACGACATACCTTATGCCGCCAAACACAAGTGGTATATCGGAAATATTGATGTCAGTATGCGTAAAACGAGTAGGGAAGTGCTGACAGACTCCATGAAGAGACGTATTACCATTCACTTTAATGGCAAAAAGCCTCCCATTCGTGCACGTGTTTTAATGGGTGATATCAAGTTGCGTCCCCGTCAGTTATATAGGCACGATAACTATTTACAGTCTATGAGTAAACTGAATGCTATGGGATTGTTCTCCTCTGTTAACATGACCTTTACGCCGAGAGATACGACGGCTCTTTGCGATACACTCGATTTGGCAATGACCTGTACCTTTGATAAACCATGGAACTTCTATGTCGAGACTAATTTCAACGCCCGTACTATAGGACGAATGGGGCCTGAGTTGCGTATGGGTGTCACGCGTCGCAATGCATTCCGTGGTGCTGAGAAGATTGATGTTAACGTCCATGGTTCCTACGAGTGGGCCACTAGCAACAGTTCGTCGAACATGAATAATTACGAATATGGTGCCGATGCTTCGGTGGAGTTCCCGCGTATCATCGCCCCCTTCTTTGGGGGTAATCGTGTTCAACGTGATAGTGTGGGTAGGGTGGTGCGTAGCAGCCTTTTTTTCTCGACGCCGACTACCCTTGCCAAAGCTTCTACCGATATCATCTATCGTCCTGGCTACTACAAGATGCATGTGGTGTCGGGCGAATGGACCTATCGCTGGCAGACGTCTGCTCAGAGCAGGCATGAGTTTTCGCCGCTGACGGTGAAGTATCAGTTTATGAACAGCCATACTAGCGAATTCGATGAGTTAGTGCAAATAAATCCTTATCTGGCTGTTACCATGCAGGACTATTTTATTCCTGAGATGCGCTATACCTACACCTATACCAGTCCGTCGAGCTATCTGCACCCCATTCGTTGGGAGACTACTTTTGCCGAGTCAGGTAATGGCGTGGCGCTCTATGATGTGCTGACGGGCAAAAGTTGGAACGACAAGGACAAGAAGATGTTTAAGAACCCCTATTCTCAGTTCTTGAAACTCGAAACCGATTTTACCAAGACGTGGACGCTCGATGCTGCTTCGAAATTGGTAGGACATATTAATGCTGGTGTTATCTACTCATACGGTAATAGTGACTGGGTTCCTAATTCAGAGTTGTTCTTTGTAGGTGGAGCTAATAGTATTCGTGCTTTCTCTGTACGTGGCATAGGTCCAGGAAACTTCCCAGGAGTGTCCCAGAAGTCGCTGTCATACATGTTGCAGAATGGCGATATGAAATTTGTATGTAACTTAGAATATCGCCGACAACTGTTTGGCAGCCTCTATGGCGCAATCTTCCTCGATGCAGGTAATGTTTGGAACCTAGTTGAAAGTTGGGATAGTTCGGGTGATAACCCTATGGCGATTTACGATACCAAGTTCCAGTTTAAGAATTTATTGAAGCAGACGGCTGTTGGTACAGGCATAGGTATCCGTTACGATATGGATTTCCTTGTTATCCGACTTGACTGGGGTGTTGCCCTTCACTATCCCTTCGAAACGGGCAAGTCGGGCTTCTACAATATCGAGCGCTTCAAGAATAGCCATACCCTTCATTTCGCTATCGGTTATCCATTCTAATGGTTCCATGATAAAATGGGGAAATATATTTGTGTATTTCCCTCTTTTTTTGTACCTTTGCAGTCTGAAAGTGATTATAATTAAAATATAAACGTAATGAAACCAACATTGTTTCTTTTAGCAGCTGGTATGGGCAGTCGTTATGGCGGTCTGAAGCAGCTGGACGGTCTGGGCCCCAATGGCGAGACCATTATGGACTATAGTATCTATGATGCCATTCAGGCAGGATTTGGCAAAATCGTATGGGTTATCCGTAAGGATTTTGAGGAACAGTTCCGTACACAAATCTTGTCGAAATATGAGGGCAAGGTGCAGTGTGAGCTGTGCTTCCAGGCTTTGGATGCACTGCCTGAGGGCTTTAAGGTTCCCGAGGGACGTCAGAAGCCTTGGGGTACGAATCATGCTGTGCTAATGGGTAAGGATATCATTAAGGAACCGTTCTGCGTCATCAACTGTGACGATTTCTATGGTCGCGACTGCTTCATGCAGATTGGCAAGTATCTGAGTAGCCTACCCGAGGGCGCTAAGAACCAGTATGCTATGGTGGGATTCCGCGTGTGCAACACGTTAAGTGAGAATGGTAGTGTGGCTCGTGGCGTATGTGCATACGATGACAAGCGCCACTTGACGGACGTTGTTGAACGTACCGAGATCCTGCGCATGGATGGTGTTATTAAGTATAAGGACGAGCGGGGTGAATGGCAGGCTTTGGATGAGAATGCACCCGTATCAATGAATGTATGGGGCTTCACACCTGACTATTTTGAGTACTCTGAGGCTTATTTCAAAGAGTTCCTGAGCGACCCGAAGAATATGGAAAATCTGAAGGCTGAGTTCTTCATCCCCCTAATGGTAAACAAGCTGATAACTGAAGGTACAGCCACCTGCGAGGTGCTGGATACTACATCGAAATGGTTTGGCGTGACCTATGCTGCCGACCGTGACGACACTGTGGCACGTATTCAGAAACTGGTTGACGAGGGTGTCTATCCTAATAAACTGTTTTAAATGCTGACAAATATTATGAGTGAAGGGGAGTGCAGCTTGCTGCGCTCCCTTATAGCCGGTGCAGATAGCATCGTGTTGTGTTGCCATCAGAATGCCGATGGCGACGCTTTAGGTGCAATGCTTGGGTGGGGTGATGTCTTGCGCCAAATGGGTAAGGAACCACTGATGGTCGTACCTGACCAGTATCCAGATTATCTGCTGTGGCTACCGAACACAGAAAAGATCGTGCGTTATGACAAACGTCGTGACTACGTGGATACTGTGCTGAAGATTGCCGATCTTGTATTCTGTCTTGATTTTAATTCAGCGCAGCGTACTGACGAAATGGCAGCATCACTTTGTGCATCACCAGCCAAAAAGGTACTGATAGACCATCATCCTGAACCCGATGTGGAGACGACACTTTGCATCTCGCATCCTGAGATGTCAAGCACGTGTGAGTTGGTGTCTCGTATTGTATGGCAGTTAGGACTGTTCGAGGCGTTAGGCAAGCATTTTGCCATTCCTATCTATTGCGGTATGATGACAGATACAGGTGGCTTTACGTTCAACTCGAACAATCCGGAGATATTCTATATTATCAGTCAACTGCTTACCAAGCATATTAACAAAGACAAGATATACCGCAATGTGTATCACAACTATTCGGAGCATCGTCTACGTATGGTAGGTCATGTGCTTTGCAATCGTTTGGTGGTGGATGAGAAACGTCATGCTGCCTATTACACATTGACTCGTGAAGACCAGAAGATGTTTCATTTTATTAAGGGCGATGCTGAAGGACTTGTCAATATGCCTTTGCAGATTAAAGGACTTAAACTGAGTATCTCCCTACGTGAGGATACTGAGCGTGACCAGATTATTTGGGTAAGCTTACGCTCAGTGGATGACTTCCCCTGCAATGAGGTGGCTGACCGATTCTTTAATGGTGGCGGACACTTGAATGCCTCTGGTGGACGATTGAATTGTAGTATGTCGGAAGCCGTTAAAATTGTGGAACAAGCCCTGCTGGCGTTTGAAAACAAGTTAAAGTAGCCTAATAAACCATCGATAAATCGGCATTCATAATTCATAATTCATATTTATTTTGTAATTTTGTGGCCGAATTAAAAAGTATTATGGTAAAATGAATAAAATCATTTATACGTTACTCTTTGTGTTTGGCTTGATAAGTCTTACCAGTTGTAATGACTATGAGACCTATGCTGACTTGAAGGAGAAGGAGCAGGATGCCATCAGTAACTTTATTGCACGTGAAGGTATTCAGGTTATTGATGAGGCTACTTTTAAGAATCAGGGAGAAACCACTGATACCACAAGGAATCAGTTTGTTTATATGTCTCGTACTGGTGTTTACATGCAGATTTTGCGCAAAGGCTGTGGTAGTCCGTTAGAGGACAAGAAGAGCATTAGTCTTCTCTGTCGTTTTATGGAGAAGAATCTCTTGACAGACTCTGTATTGATTCGCAATGATCAGAAAAGTAGTTTCTATCTTACAAGTATTGGCCAGTATATTGATACTTCTCAGTATGTCGATAAAATGTTTGTGACACGTAATGGAACTACCATTACAGCGATGTTTGAGTCGGGTATGATGCAAAGCTATCACAGTTCGACATCTGTGCCTGGTGGTTGGTTGGTACCTTTGAACTATATTAACGTTGGTCGTCCTGAGAAAGAGGGGGACCAGATAGCCAAGGTACGTTTGATTGTGCCTCATTCGCAGGGTACTGCGGATGCGTCTTCAACCGTATTCCCTTGTTATTACGAAATTAGTTACGAAAGAGTGAAATAATGAATATATGACACTGATTAAATCTATTTCAGGCATCCGCGGAACTATTGGCGGAGCAACGGGTGATACCCTTAATCCTTTGGATATTGTAAAGTTTACGACGGCATATGCCACCTTTATCCCTCGCAAGACTGGTAAAATTGTTGTTGGTCGCGATGGTCGTATTTCTGGTCCTATGGTACGTGATGTGGTTTGTGGCACATTGGTGGGCATGGGCTTTGATGTACTTGATATTGGTTATGCCAGTACACCTACTACAGAATTGGCAGTCCGTATGAGTGGTGCGGATGGCGGTATTATCATTACGGCATCTCATAATCCTCGTCAGTGGAATGCACTGAAGCTACTCAACAGTGAGGGCGAATTCCTGACAGCTGCCGATGGACAGCGCGTGTTGGAAATTGCTGAGAAGGAGGATTTTAATTATGCTGAGGTTGATAAGTTGGGACATGTTACTGTTGACAATAGTTTTGATGACCGTCATATCCAGTCAGTCATTGATCTGCGTCTTGTAGATGTTGAGGCTATCCGTCAGGCTCGCTTTATGGTATGCGTTGACAGTATCAATAGCGTTGGTGGCATTATCCTGCCTAAGTTGTTGGAGCGTCTGGGCGTAGGCTATACTTTCCTCAATCGCGATGTGACTGGTGACTTTGCGCATAATCCTGAGCCTTTGGAGAAGAATTTGCAAGGCATTATGAAGGAGATGAGTACTGGCAAGTATGATTTGGGTATTGTGGTCGATCCTGATGTTGACCGTCTGGCTTTTATTTGTGAGGACGGAAAGATGTTCGGCGAGGAATATACGTTAGTCTCTGTTGCTGACTATGTTTTGTCGCAGACTCCTGGTAATACTGTTAGTAACCTCAGTTCGACACGTGCCTTGCGTGATGTCACCGAGAAACGAGGCGGTAAGTACACTGCAGCAGCTGTTGGTGAGGTTAACGTGACAACCAAGATGAAGGAAGTGAATGCTGTCATTGGCGGCGAAGGCAATGGTGGCGTCATCTATCCTGAAAGCCACTATGGTCGTGATGCTTTGGTGGGTATTGCCCTCTTCCTGACATCGTTGGCTAAGAAAGGTTGTAAGGTGAGCGAGCTTCGTAGCCAGTTCCCCGAATATCAGATTGCCAAAAACCGTATTGATCTGACACCTGAAACGGACGTTGATGCTATCTTGGTAAAGGTGAAGGAAATGTTTGCCAAGGATTCTGAGGCTCAGGTTAATGATATTGACGGTGTGAAGATAGACTTCCCCGATCGTTGGGTACACCTGCGTAAGTCGAATACTGAGCCTATTATCCGTGTTTATAGCGAGGCTGCTACGATGGAAGCAGCTGACGAACTTGGCAAGAAACTCATGCAGGTTGTCTACGACATGCAGTAATGTTGATATATCGATTATCGATATATAATAAAAGGAGATTCGTTGGGTCTCCTTTTATTATTTAATATTATTCAGTTTCCTTATAAACTATATCCTTGGGCATCAGAACCTTTTGGCGTCCATCCTTGAAATAGATGACTAACTTGCCGATGCGCAGATTCGTTACCAAATTTGGAACTTTATTGGTATCGTCATCCCACGTCCATGATTTGGTTTCGAGCATCTCAACAGGACCGTTGGCTTTAAGTTTGATAACCTTCTTGGTCGTCTCGTCAGGAGCAAGAATGTTGCAGAAGATATCGATACTCTTAATAGCCTTAGGTGTAGAGTTTGTGTACGCGAAGTCAAAGATTAGATGGTCTTCCTGGAAGTCGAAACCGGTGTTTTCAACATAACCGTACGGTGCCTTTGTACTGATAGATTCTGCATAGGCCGCATAAGTCTTTTCGTTTTCTGCCTTTACGTATTCAGGTGAGAGGTAGGGGCGGCTGTGCAGACTGTCGTTAAAGAGCTTCACATGATAGTTGTACTTGACCTCGTTTTTCAGTCGGGGGTTATAGTTGCTGACATGCAGCTTCTTAAAGGTTGTTCCCATGATACCAGTAGCATCTTCTACATAGTATATGGTGTCGTTGACAATACCTTCACAGTAAACAATGTCTTCATAGACGTGGTGTCCGCAGAGGATACATTCCAGTCCGAGCTTGTTCATAGGCAGGTCGTGCCAATTGTGACTCTGAATGTATTTCAGGTCGACAGCCTTTTGGAATGCTTTCTGGATGGAGTCTTGGCGAATCTTTTCCAGTGCGGCAAGACGTACTTTCTCTGCTGAGTCGCGCAGATACTTGGTACGTGCTTGGTTGAGTGACTCAAAACGCTCTTCAAGCATATTGTTGACGCGAGCGACCTCGGCATCAATCATTTTCTCGTCAATAAAAGGAGCCAACTTGCTCTGCTTATAAATTTTGGCATATTCTTTGTTGAGAACTACCACATAGTTACCAGTCTCAGTCTGAACGTAGAGGTTTGACGACTTTTTGTCAAAGGCGTACATCGACACCACTTTATCAACTTTGTCAATAAGTGTTCCCTCTTTCTTATGATAGAAACCTTTGCTATCTAACTCGTACACTAACAGCGTCTTGCGGACAACAGAGTTCGAGTTGTCAAACTGTGCCATACAACTGATGCTTATCAAGGCAAGCATACAAGTAATGAATCTTCTTTTTATCATTGTTTCTTGTTGTTTTGTCGTTTTGCTGGCAAAGTTAATAAAAAAACATAAGACATGCAAATAAATGTCAGAAATTTACGCCGACATTGAAAAAGAAGCATTGATTCCGGGCACTGACAAAGTCATTATCATTAATATTGGCTATACCGAAATCGAAACCTGCTTCAGCATAAATCATCTGATATTCAACGCCACAGCCAATGCGAATACCTCCGTCTAAACGATGATAGTCGTCAAACGAATCGTACGAGTGCTTGTCCTCGTAAAGTTTGGTCTTACCGCCAATGCCAAGTGCCAGATAGCCGCCAAGGAAAGGTTGTACGTAGAAGTCGTCAGCAACATCAAAGGCATACTTGACGACGATAGGTGCCTGCAGATAGATCAGACGAGTGGTCTTTTTCTGAAAATACTCTTTATTAGTTCCATTTACAGTACTTATTGAGGGGAAATCGTAAGTCTTTCCACCCTTTTCAGAATAGAACAGACCTGCTTCCAGCCATAGTGGCGTACTGTTAGCCAGTTGAAGACCATAGACACCACCAAAAGCGAAACCGCCGTAGCTGTTCATGTCGACACTTGCCTCGCTACTGTTAATGGTGGCCAGATTGTAACCCAGACGTATACCATAGTACTGTTCAACATTGCTATGATTAAAACGATTCTTTGTATTGTGACTGCCGTCAAACTGTGCGAATGTAGGCATGGCGATGGCGAAAGCCATCATTAAGGTAATTAATTTTTTCATATCTGTTTCATTTTGTTTGGTTTCATGGTGCAAAGGTAACGCTTTTTGCAGAAAAACAAGAGGGAAAACCCTAAAAGATTCAGGATTTCCCCTTTTTTTGTCTGTTTACGATGTTTTACTCGTAATATGTATCAAGATAGGTGACATGGGTGACGAGGTATTCCTCAATGCCGTGCTTACCGTCGGCACCACCAATACCACTCTTCTTCACACCGGCGTGGAAGCCCTGCATAGCCTCGAAGTGTTCGCGGTTGATGTAGGTCTCACCGAACTCCAGTTCACGGGCCACACGTGTAGCAGTGTCGATATCCTTGGTAAATACTGACGAAGCCAGTCCGTATTCACAGTCGTTAGCCCACTGGATAGCCTGGTCGATGCCGTCGAACTCAATCAGAGGAATCACGGGACCGAAAGTCTCCTCGTGGATGATGTCCATGTCCTGTGTGCAGTTGTCGAGTACGGTGGCAGCATAGAAGTAACCCTTCGTGCCTACGCGATGACCACCGCACAGCAGCTTGGCACCCTGCTTGATGGCACGCTCCACTTTTTCAGTTACACTCTCCAAGGCACGCTGTTCTACCAACGGACCCATATCAACGGTATGATCCTGACAGACGTCGCCCACCTTCACGGCCTCCATTTTCTTAACCAGAATCTTGGTGAACTCAGCCTTTACGGCCTTGTCAACGTAAACGCGCTCGGCATTGTTGCAGATCTGACCATTGTTACCAATACGGCTGTCGACAATCCACTGGGCAGCTTTCTCCAGGTCGGCGTCCTTGCAAACGATGGCAGGAGCCTTACCACCCAGCTCAAGGCTGACCTTGGTAATATTCTTTGATGCAGCGGCCATAATGCTCTCGCCTGCACCTACAGAACCTGTCACGCTGACAATGTCAATCTTCGGAGAGCCTGCCATCTCGTTACCGATGACACTGCCCTTACCAGTTACGATGTTGATAACACCCTTGGGCAGACCAACCTTGTCGACAACTTCACCGAATACGGTACAGTTCTCTGGCGTCAGCTGTGAGGGCTTGATAACGATGGTACAGCCTGCAATCAGGGCAGCACCGGCCTTACGGGCAATCAGGAAGAACGGGAAGTTCCAAGGCAGGATGCCTGCTACCACACCGATAGGCTTCTTGGTCAGGAAAATCGTCTCGTTGGGACGGTCACTGGGAATAATCTCACCCTCGATGTGGCGTGCAAACGAAGCCATGTAGTCGAAATACTCGGCTGTTACGTCTACCTCGATGGTAGCCCATGTAATGGTCTTACCCTGCTCGCGCATGATGATGTCAATAAACTCCTCGCGACGTTCGCGAATACCGTTGGCCAACTTCTTCAACCAGGCGGCACGCTCAATGGCTGGCGTCTTGCCCCAAGCCTTCTGGGCTGCCTTGGCAGCATCCAGTGCACGGTTCACATCCTCGATGGTGCCGTTAGGCTGTCGGGAGATGACTTCTTCCGTTGAGGGGTTTAACACATCAATCCACTGGCCGTCTGATGCTTCACAGAACTGACCGTTAATGTACATTCTTAAGTTTTTCATAACGTGTATTGCTTTAGTAGTTAAGTGAAAAAATTGTTGGGCAAATTTAGTAAAAAAAATAGATATCACCATCAGTAGCCCGCTTTTTTTATGATTTCTTAAATGTATTGTTCATTTAATCCATAATTTCTTCAAAAAATATTTTCTTTTTTCAGCATTAATTCGTATATTTGCACTCAGTAATATAATTATTAAATAAGGTGTACAATGAAACTAACAGATTTATCAGTCTCTATTCGTTCTCTTGTGACGCTGTCATTGCTCGTATTTGTAGTAAATGTTCATGCACAGACAGCACGTCAATTCACTCTTAACCTGACCGACGACGGTAAGGCACAGATGGTGTGCTTCCTGCCACAGACGCCTTC
>JAFVHO010000203.1 GCA_017474485.1 Prevotella sp. | reverse complement strand
CTCGTAGTCTTTTAGCAGTTTTTCGCTGACATACTGCTTGTCAACAACCAAACGGAACATATACTCGCGGAACCAGCGGGCTGTCATGATGAGGCAGCCCTGCTGTCCCCATGATGCTCCCCAAGAGTTCTCTACCTTCCATTTAAGGGGTTCGCCTTGTGCATTCAAATCTACTGCAGTCAGAGTCATGGCATGTGTGGAACCGCTATCGAAAGTAGAAATACGCTCAGCCTTAGTCATATTGAATGTGGTGTTGAACAATGATGCGTAGTCGAAATTGTCGATATCACTATAGCCACGCTTACGGTCCAGTTGCTTGCCCACATCGTAGCTGGAGTAGAGTTTACGACCATCCTTCAGCGAGGCAATAGCCAGCGTTTCGATATCTTCCATCGGGAGGTTCAAATACTTCCAGTTGTGACCATCGTAAGTGTGACGATCATATTCTACTTCATAGGTCTTATAATAATCGCGACGAGGATCGTTCATCACCATAATGAAAGTCCCGTTCAGTGGTCCACCAACAATCTCCTGATAGAACTCCTTCGGTGTGTACTTCTTGGGGGCAAAAATAGCTTTGCTGCTCTTATCCTTGAAAGCAAAGGTAAACTCTTTGACAGGCTCGCCCAATGTGATAACCAACATGTGATAGACCTCAGAAAGCATTTCAGTCTTACGCTGTTGGATATCCTTGGCTTTCTTGCCATCAGCCACCATCTTACGCAGTTCCAAACCAAACTCACGCAGTTTCGACTTAATGATGGATGACATCTTAGAAGTGTTCTCAGCAGAATATGTTTCAGGCTGGATGCTTGAGGGTACCAAACCGTACTTCTCTGCCAAGTCTGCAACACCACAGAAGGTGCCACCATCGTTGAGAGGGTAGTGGAAGAAAAACTGAACACGCTGGTCATCGATAGGCTTCTTGCCTGTATCAATAACTCCTTGAAGCATCAGATTTGATTTCTCCAGCTGATCCCAGAAGAACAGGTAGTCCTGCGACAAATCAACAGTTAGTGAATCAGTACGTTTTGCAAAGTTGGAACGCAAGACATTGAGTCCGCTGAACATCCAACAACGTCCACTCGACTTTTGATCTGTTATTGACTGCTTCTTGGTTTCCACACTAAAATAAGTGTCCAATTCGCCTGCATTCTTGCTGTTCTGAGCCAACTGATCGATGCCATTAGCTGCTAAGGCATTTCGTAATGCCCTGTCCGTAGCTGTTGGTTCGTTCTGTTGCTGAATCTTTTGCAGCATCTGTGCAGAAATACCACCATCCTTGGTTTGTGCCATTGCACTAACGCTCAGCACACATGCCAGGCAGACTATAGTTTTTCTCATGCTTACTTCTTTTTCTTAGTGGTGCTCTTCTTTGTGGTAGTCTTCTTAGTTGTGGTCTTTGGAGGTGTATAATACTTTTTAGCCTCTGGCAACCATCCCTGAATCTGCTCAATACGTGTGGCATCAGATGGGTGATCGGCAAAGAGAGAGTTAGAACCGCCACCAGTAGCTGAAGACATACGCTGCCAGAAAGTAACAGCCACTTCTGGGTTGTAACCAGCCATTGCCGCAAAGATAAGTCCGATATGGTCGGCCTCGCTCTCTTGCTTGCGCGAGAAGCCAGATGTAAACAATGCTCCACCATATTGATGAACAAGACCAGCCAGCTGTTGCCAACCCGAGCTGACGCCAGCACCTTGTAACAAGGCACTTAAGGCTGCCGCACCATATTGCTCTTTATAGGCATTGCTCAAACGCTCAGCTGAGTGACGGGCTACTGCATGTGCAATCTCGTGTCCCATCACAATGGCCAGTGATGCTTCATCCTGAGTGACAGGCAGCAGACCTTCATAGACAACAATCTTACCGCCAGGCATACACCACGCATTTACCTGATTATCCTGAACCAGATTAAACTCCCAAGAATAGGTCTTCACTTCCTCAGCCATACCATTCTGAGTTAGATAACTCTCTACGGCCTTTGCAATATTTTGGCCTACACGTTTTACCATAGCCGTATTAGTAGAATTGGTAGAAGCCTTGGCTGTCTTCATGTAGTCGCTGTACTCCTGAAATGAGAGGCTCAAAACTTGATCGTCGCTCACCATCAGTGATTGTTGTCTGCCCGTAATGGGCACAGTTTTTGTCGTTCCGCAGCTAACCAATAGGGCAGCTACCATCGACATCAGTAAAAGTCTTAAGTGTTTCATAATATAATTGATTGATGATTATTTTGTCATATTGGCAATTGTTGCAATCATGGCAGCCAAACCTGTTATGCTACTTCCGATAGATAGCCATTGACTAATGACAGACAAGTCTCTCTTTGCTTTGGTAGGTACAACAATTTCGCAACCAGGTTCAACTTTGGTATTTCTTCCCACTTCAGCCATTGTACCATTCTGATAAATGATGAAAGTCTTTGACTTCTTGGCACGGTTGCCAAATCCCCCTGCTTTGTTGATGTACCACTTGTAACCTTTCTTCTCGTTGAAAGCAACGGTATTGGGGAATTGTACGTTACCAGAAATTTTGACAGTTCCGTTATATTCTGGTACAATGATGCGATCACCATCGCGTAACACAAGATCGTAATCTCCACCAGGATTCTCAATTGCCTTGTCAAGATTGATACCAACTGTGTATGTCTTAAACAAGTTTAGCTGACTTGTTTGTATCGAGTCTTTTTGGTCACCAGTATTCTTAATCTGTCTCATCAGGTCTTCAGCACGATTGCGCTCATCCTCAGTCACAGTACGTACAAGACGGGCTCCTTTTACATAAGCTTCTTCTGTAAAACCACCAGCAGCCTTAATGGCATCCGACAAACGCTGATTCTTAGTGCTCAGCGTGATGACACCACCAAACTGCACTTCACCTTCAATAAAGATGTTACGAGGTTCCATGTATGTGGGGCTACGACGAACCTGAACGATATCGTATGGCTCTAAAATGAACCCGGGTTGTCCGTCAATGACGAAACCATCTTTAAGTTCAAATGTGTATGTCTTTGAAATAGCACTACTGCCTTCTTTTGCTTTGGGATCAAGGATACGACGCGAAACGTCAACTTTTGTGGTTGACGCTGCATCTGTTAGACCGCCAGCCTGTAATACAAGGTCCTCGATGGTGGTATTCTCTGCGTATTCGTAAGTTCCTGGTGATATCACTTCACCCTGGATAGTCAGTGTACGTTCGTTCATGCGATCACTCTCTGTGGGGATGAAGAGCACATCCTCGTTCTGCAAGGGAATGTCTGCTACCGATCCACTTAGGATGCCAGCCACATCGACAGAAATAACTTCTAATGTACGGTTCAGACGCATACGATGAAGTACGGCATGGGCAGTAAACGCATCCTCTGTCACACCATCTGCAGCTTCAATCAAGCTACGTACGGAAGTGATATTCTTACCCAACTGGAATTTACCAGGACGAAATACGGCACCCTTAATCTCCACCATGTTGTCGAAGCGATTAAGAATACCATCAACTGAGATAGCGTCACCATCGTTCAACTTGAAGGTGTTCATGTCGAATTCCTCCACATTATGAACTGTAAAGCGGTCACCAGTCTTTCGCATCAGACGGACAGCCTTCTTATAAGCATCGCCTGTGAAACCACCTGCGTATTTAAGAACAGTTCCAACACTTTCGGTAGGTCGCATTTCATAGAACATCGGACGTTTTACGTTACCTTCAATACCTACCAGACAGTCATAGGGTCCTACAACAATTACGTCATTCTCCATCAGGTGAATATTACCAGCCAGTCGACCATTGAGAATATACTCATAGACATCGACTACTGTAATCTGACGGCCATTACGGAATACTTTAATATTACGCAATGTACCAATATCATTGATACCACCAGCCATATAGAGGGCGTGGAAAACGGTAGAGAATGCTGAGAGCGTATAGGTGCCAGGCACTTTTACCTCACCCATCACATTGATGGTAATTGAACGAGTCTGGCCTAAACTCACGCTGAGTTGTGAACTGCTATAGCGTGAGCCTAACGTCTTGCTTATTTGTGCTTGTGCTGCAGCTACTGTCATGCCACTGACCTTGACAGGACCAACTCCAGGAAGGGTTACCTTTCCCTCAGGAGAAACCTGAGCAGTAACCGCCTTTTGGGAAGCACCGTATATATCGATAATGATGTGGTCACCAGGTCCCAATACGTAGTTCGGGGGCGTTGCGATATTCATACTGGGCTCGAATGAGAGCAATCTATTGTTGAATATGTTGCGACCAAAAACATTTTTGATTTGACTTGCCTCAGACTCAGCTTGTTTAATATTACCTTGAACTTCTGCGTATGTTACATCGGCCTCGTTGTTGGTCTCACTTTCTGTGCCTGATTTTGCCGTAGTTACTTCTTGTTTCTTGCCTTCAGCCTGACGCATGCGTGATTCTACATCAGAAACGGCAGCATCAGCCTTGCTGCTAAGACCAGACTTGTTAATTTGTTTGGAATACTGGTTGCGCAGACGGCGAATCTGCTCTATTTTGACGCCTTTCTGCATCAATTTAGTAACAATCTGCGACTGACTGGAACCTGCTTTCTGCTCTCTGGCAATAAATTCTATAACCTGTTGGTCAGACATCTGTGCATGAATGCTTAATGTGGTAATCAAGCATAAAGTCGTTGCAAAAAGAAATTTCTTCATTTTGTGATTATCTATTGTTTGTATTTCCCTATTTTACATAAATCGAGTGCAAAGTTACAACTTCTCTACGAGAAAAACAAACTTTTTGGGAGAATAATGAAAAAATTAGGTTTGTAAATACAAAATAAACAAGGGGCTGGAACAAATACCAACCCCTTGGAAAAATCATTAAACGTAATTACTTCACTTTCTTAGCGCAGTCCACGATTCAAGAGTGTTACGTTGAGCAACTTGACGTACGTGCGATACTGCTCCTTGCTCAGGATATAGTCCATATAAGCCAAATCCTTATTGATGGCTTTCTCAACCATCTTGTTACGCTCTTCGCCTTTACTCTGTGCTGCAAACATCATTTCGGCTGCGAAAGTCTTATGAATTTCTGCAACACTTTCAAACTGATCCGTTGTCAGATTCAATGCCTTTGCCAGCTTCTTCATGTTTACTGTCATGTTGTAAGCCTCAGTGCTGTTCAGACTGGCGGCGTTCTCGTTCTCTGCAAATGTCATAGTCATGCTCAGCACGGCTACCATAGTTAAAAACAATCTTTTCATTTTTGTTACCCTTTCTGAAATTCTTTAATGTTAAACTATAATATTGTTATCCTTTGTCAGGGTCAGCTCGCTTGCTGAATGACGATGCAAAGGTAGACTGTTCCATGAATAATTCCAAGTTTTTTATCGAATTGTTTGCGGACACAGTACTAATTCTTGACTCACGTCAAACTCTTGATTTTAATCATTTTGTATGTTTTTTATGCTTTTATTTGGCATTTTGCTCACTTATTAGTACCTTTGCAGCCAAAATGTAATTAAGTAGAATAATTATGGAGAATAAGAATAGATTTATGTCTATATCCTATAAATTGTATATAGACGAAGATGGAGCAAAACGCTTGGTTGAGGAGACTAAGGCTGGTCAGCCATTTCAATTCATTAGTGGTTTCGGCATTGCACTTGATGCCTTCGAGCAGCAGTTGATATCTTTGGAGGTTGGTGCTGCGTTCGATTTTGCGTTGACTAAGGATCAGGCCTACGGCGACTATCGTGAGGACATGAAACTCGACTTGGAACGTGATGTATTCAGCATTAATGGCCATTTCGATCATGAGCATGTCTATCAGGATGCCATTATTCCATTGCAGAATGAGGAAGGCAATCGTTTCTATGGCCGTGTTGTTGAGATAGGTGAAGAGAAAGTGAAGATAGACTTGAACCATCCTTTGGCTGGTGAGACACTCTATTTCAAGGGAGAAGTATTGGAGAACCGTGAGGCTACAGAGGATGAGATTAAACATCTGATGAAGCATCTGACTGGTGGCTGTGGTGGTCATTGTGGTGACTGTGAAGGTGGTTGCGGACATGATCATGACCACGAATGTTGCGACCATCACCATGAGGATGGCTGTGGTTGCGGACATTGCCATTAAAGGTAAAAAGTAAAAAGATAAAAGGTGAATACGTTCGGACAAATATTCAGACTGACCACGTTTGGCGAGAGTCATGGTGAGGCCATTGGTGGGGTAGTGGACGGCATGCCTGCTGGTATTGAGATTGATGTCGACTTTATCCAGCAGGAGTTAAATCGTCGTCGTCCTGGCCAGAGTGCCATTACTACCAGTCGTAAAGAGCCTGACCAGGTGGAACTTCTTAGTGGTGTGTTCGAGGGGCGTTCTACGGGATGTCCTATTGGGTTCATTGTGCGCAACCAGAATCAGCACTCCTCTGACTACGATAATATGCGTCAGTTGTTCCGTCCGTCGCATGCAGATTATACATATTATTATAAATATGGTACGCGCGACCATCGTGGTGGCGGTCGGTCATCAGCCCGTATTACCATTAGTCGCTGTGTAGCTGGTGCTTTGGCCAAGTTGGCACTCCGTCAGTTAGGCATCAGCATTCAGGCCTATACGTCACAGGTGGGCGATATTGCCTTGGAGCGTGATTATCACCAGTACGACCTTTCGCAGACGGAGACAAATGCAGTGCGTTGTCCTGATGCTGAGAAGGCTGCGCAGATGATTACACTGATTGAGCAGGTAAAGGCTGAAGGTGACACGATAGGCGGTGTTATTACTTGTGTCGTCAAAGGCTGTCCTCCAGGTTTGGGAGAGCCTGAAGCTCATAAGTTACATGCTGATTTAGGTGCTGCTATGCTTAGCATCAATGCTGTCAAGGGCTTTGAGTATGGCGAGGGTTTTGCTGGTGTCAACCAGCGAGGTTCTGAGCAGAACGACGTGTTTTTGCCTGGTATTACCACTAAGACCAATCATAGTGGTGGCATACAAGGAGGTATTTCCAACGGACAGGACATCTATTTCCGTGTAGCTTTCAAGCCTGTAGCTACTATTTTGCAGGCGCAAGATACTGTTGATATTTATGGGCAAGCTACCACGTTGACAGCTCGCGGACGTCACGATCCATGTGTACTGCCTCGTGCTGTTCCTGTTGTTGAAGCGATGACCGCAATGACGATATTTGACCATTTTTTACTGAACAAGACGGCAAAAATATAGAAAAAAGGCATAATATGCAAAAAAAATCCAAAAAAGCATTGCAGTTTAAAATAATTATACTATCTTTGCAGTGCTATTCGGGTTTGGGAAAATCGGAATATGCTTTAGTTAAGTCTAGTTTAGTTTTTGTGTTGGTTGAGAGCGGTCAATTGTGGGCCGCTCTCAAATTGTTTTAATTAAGGTGTAAACGAACAGAAAAGAGATATGAAAAAAGAACTACTACTGACTGCTGGTGCATTGTTGGCTCAACAGGCTGATGCTGCAGAACCACAGAGTCGCAAGGCTACGCCTGAGCGTCCCAACATCATCTTCATTCTGGCTGATGATATGGGCTATGGCGACTTGTCGTGTTATGGCAACAAGTATATCAAGACGCCTAATATAGACCGTTTGGCAGCTACGGGTACCAGTTTTACGCAAGCCTATGCCGGCAGTGGCATTAGTTCGCCTTCGCGCTGTTCATTGATGACGGGACGCAACAGTGGTAATACGCGTATTCGCGACAACCAGTGCTATGCTGGTGGTATGACGGGTTTGAAAATCAATCCTCGTGGCGATACGACCATCGTTCGTCGTGCTAATCTCCTACCTGAGGATACTACGCTGGCAACCGTCATTCGTACGGCAGGCTATCAGACGTGCCTCGTCAACAAGTGGCATCTTGACGGCTACGACCCAGGTTCGGCTCCCAATCATCGTGGCTTCCATGAATTCTATGGTTGGACTATCAGTACCGTTCATAGTAATTCGCCTTATTATTACCCTTACTATCGTCTATGGGGCGACAGTCTGATTCATATCAACGAGAATGCCCATGATGCCCACGTGCGCCATAATACAGAGATTTCTACGGATGATGCCATCGCCTTTATCCATCGTAACAAGGAGAATCCTTTCTTCCTGTTCTTAGGTTATGATGCGCCTCACGAACCTTATAATATAGATGACACATCATGGTACGACGAGCATGGAGAGTGGTCGCTGAACACCAAGCGTTATGCAGCCTTGGTTACCCACATGGACTATCATATTGGACGATTGTTAGGGGCGCTTGACAACTTAGGTTTGCGTGAGAATACGCTCATTATCTTTGCTTCTGATAACGGTGCTGCTGTGATGGCTCCTATAAGTGAACTGAATTGTCATGCAGGACTTAAAGGACGTAAAGGCCAGTTGTACGAAGGTGGTATCAAGGTGCCTCTGATTGTCAATCAGCCTGGTCGTGTCCCTGCCCGCCAGATTGCTAATCAGGTTTACTTCCCTGACTTTATGCCTACGTTGGCAGCTCTTACGGGCAGTACCAATGCGCTACCTCAGACAGATGGTATTGATGTCTCGCCCTTGTTTTTTGGAGGCAATGTTGATACAGATCATCGCTATCTGTACTGGGAATTTCCTGGTAAGCAGCGTGCTGTCCGTTATGGCGAATGGAAGTGTGTCACTGTGAAGAAGAATGCCCCGTTGGAACTTTACCACATCAGCGAAGACCCTAACGAGCAACATAACTTGGCTGAGCAATATCCTAAGATGGTAAAGGAATTTGACGAGGTCATGCATCGTATGCACAAACCTTCCGTCAACTATCCCATTCCTGAGGATAATCAGAAGCCTGTCGCTAAAGCACGTAAGAAGAAAAAGTGAATCGTACCGCCATTCCTTTTGGAAGTCCACTCTATGTGATGCTCAAGCCTGTTGGTTCTCGTTGCAATCTGGCTTGTCGTTACTGCTATTATCTCGACAAAACGCGTCATGAGAAGATGACTGACGAGTTGCTCGACACGTTTATTCGTCAGTATTTAGAGGCGCAGACACAATCCGAAGTGTTGTTTACGTGGCATGGTGGCGAACCTTTGTTGCGTCCTATCTCATTCTATCAGAAGGCTTTGCAGATACAACAGCGTTATGCGCATGGACGGACAATTGATAATTGTCTGCAAACTAATGGCACGCTGATTACTAAGGAGTGGTGTCAATTCTTTTATGACAACCGTTTCCTGATTGGTATCAGCATCGATGGCCCACAGGATTTGCATGATGCTTATCGTCAGTCGCCTCGTCAGCAATCTTCATGGCAACAGGTCATGCACGCCATCGAGTTGCTGAACCAGTATGATGTCATGTGGAATGCAATGGCTACAGTCAATCATTTGACTGCTGACGTTCCCCAACGCTTCTATCATTTCTTTCGCGAGATAGGTTGCCAGTTCCTACAGTTTACGCCTGTCGTCGAGCGCCATCAAGGTCAGGTGGCTGATTACTCAGTGTCGCCTCGTCAGTGGGGTAATTTCCTTTGTGGAGTTTACGACGAATGGGCTCGAAAGGATATTGGCGAGGTGTATGTCCAACTGTTCGATGCTACGTTGGCCAATTGGGTAGGAGAGGCCCCTGGTCTTTGCTCGATGTCGCCCATGTGTGGTCGCTGTGCAGCTATGGAGTCGAATGGCGACGTGTATAGCTGTGACCACTTTGTATACCCTGAATATCTGCTAGGTAATATCCGTACCAGCACGCTGGTTTCTATGCTGTATGGCGAACGCCAACAACAGTTTGGGCGTAACAAGTCGGAGACCCTTTCGCGTCAGTGTCGTGAGTGTCCTTACCTGTTTGCCTGTCATGGCGAGTGTCCTCGCAATCGTTTCGTTAATGACTGCTATGGAGAACCTCGGCACAATTATCTCTGTGATGGTTATCGTCGGTTTTTCGAGCATGTCGCTGCTGACATGGATTTCATGAAATGCGAGTTGGAAGTTGGACGAGCACCAGCTAATTTGATGCTTTATAAGAGAGAAAGTAGAAAAAAGTAAGGCAAATCGTAATTTTTCTATCAAAATGTTTGGCTGTTTCGTGAAAAAGTTATACTTTTGCAATCGTTAAACAAAAAACAGAGACAATGAACACGTTGAATAAGTACTTTTACGGCTATTATTTTTACTTTGCAAGCAATTGTGAAGCGGGTCGTTGCGTATAAAGTTCAACGAAAGGAAAAGAAGAAAAAACAACCCCGCTTCACATACGTGAAAGTGGGGTTTTCTTTTAAAAAAGTAAAAAGGTAAACAAATAAATAGATGAAGAGAATAGCAATACAAGGATTGGAGGGGTCGTTTCACGATATAGCTGCCCACCTGTATTTCGAGGGCGAGCAGATACAACTCATTTGCTGCAGTACCTTTGAACAGGTATTCCAGAATATGAAGCAAGACCCTACAGCCATTGGTATGCTGGCTATTGAGAACACCATTGCGGGCTCGTTGTTGCATAACTACGAGCTGTTGCGCGACTCAGGTACAACGATTGTTGGCGAGCATAAGCTACACATTACCCACTGCATTTGCTGTCTGCCTGAAGACAATTGGGATACCATTACTGAGGTGCATTCTCATCCTGTGGCTCTGATGCAGTGTCGCCAGTTTTTGGCCCAGCATCCGCAGTTGAAGAATGTGGAAGCTGAGGATACCGCTGGTTCTGCCAAGATGATTGCCGAAGGTCAGCACAAGGGTTGGGCCGCTATTTGTCATGCTGAGGCAGCACGGCTCTATGGTCTGAAGGTATTGGAAGACCATATCGAGGATAATAAGCATAATTTTACGCGTTTCCTCGTGGTGAGCAATCCCAACAAGGCCGATTTGCTGCGTCCGCTGACAGAAGCCAACAAGGCCAGCATTGTCTTTTCATTGCCTCACGAAGAAGGCTCTTTGAGTCACGTGCTGGCCATTCTCTCATTCTACAAAATTAATCTGACCAAGATACAGTCACTGCCCATCATCGGACATGAATGGGAGTATTTGTTCTATGTCGACCTGATGTACGACGACCTGACACGCTATCGTCAATCGATAGACGCGATTATCCCATTGACCAAAGATTTCAAAATTTTAGGAGAATATAAAGACGGTCGGCAGACCAATTGATAATTTAGAATTTAGAATTGAGAATTATGATTAGCAATATACAACCAGCAGAAAGATTGAGTTTAGTACAGGAATACTACTTCAGCCGTAAGTTGAAGGAGGTGGCACAGATGAATGCCGAGGGTAAGGACATTATCAGCCTGGCTATTGGCAGCCCTGACATGCCCCCTTCTGAACAGACTGTCAATAAGTTGTGCGAGGTGGCAAAATTGCCTAATGCCCACGGCTATCAGATGACAGTTGGAACGCCCGAATTGCGCGAGGCAATGGCATACTTCTACAAGCGTTGGTACAATGTTGACCTCGACCCTGCCACTGAGGTTCTGCCACTGATTGGTTCCAAAGAGGGCATTCTGCACGTCACGCTGGCTTTTGTCAATCCTGGCGACGAAGTGTTGGTGCCCAATCCTGGCTATCCTACCTATACGTCGTTGAGCAAGATTCTTGGTGCCAAAATTGTAAACTACAATCTGCGCGAGGATAATGGCTGGCAGCCTGATTTCGACGAGTTGGAGAAGATGGATCTCTCGCGTGTGAAGCTGATGTGGACCAACTATCCCAATATGCCGACTGGTGGACGTGCCCGCATGGAGACTTACGAACGTTTGGTTAAGTTTGCACAAGACCACAACATTGTCGTGGTAAACGACAACCCCTATAGCTTCATTCTCAGCGAGGAGCATCTGAGCATTCTTCAGGTCCCTGGTGCCAAAGACTGCTGTATCGAGTTCAATTCTATGTCGAAATCGCATAACATGCCAGGTTGGCGTGTGGGCATGTGCTTGACGAATGCCACTTTTATCTCATGGATTATGAAGATTAAGTCGAATGTAGATTCAGGTACGTTCCGTGGCATACAGCTGGCTGCTGCTGAGGCCTTGCACAATTCTGAGGAGTGGCATCGTGAATTCAACATCAAGAACTACGCCTGTCGTCGCCATTATGCTGAGCAGATTATGGACGTCTTGGGTTGCACCTACGACAAGAATCAGGTGGGTATGTTCCTGTGGGGTAAGATTCCTGCTGATATCCAGAACGTAGAAGACTTGACGGAGCGTGTACTCCACGAGGCCCGCGTCTTTATTACACCAGGCTTTATCTTCGGCTCAAATGGTGAACGCTACATCCGTATTTCTCTTTGTGCTAAAGAAGATAAGATACAACAAGCATTGGAAAGAATTAAAAAAGCAATATAATTATGGAACTGGAATTAGAAAAACTGAACCTTCCGAGTGACAACGAACGCCCCTTCGTCATTGCAGGCCCCTGCAGTGCTGAGACTGAGGAGCAAGTGATGGAAACAGCTCGCCAATTGGCCCTGAAGGGCTGTCACAACTTCCGTGCAGGTGTATGGAAACCTCGTACCAAGCCAGGCGGTTTTGAGGGTAACGGCGAAAAGGCACTACCCTGGATGAAGCAGGTGAAAGACGAGACTCACATGCTGGTAGCTACTGAGGTGGCTACGCCTGAACATGTCGAGCTGGCACTCAAGTACGATATGGACATCCTGTGGATTGGTGCCCGTACGACGGCTAACCCCTTTGCCATGCAGGCTCTTGCCGATGCCATGAAAGGCGTGGATGTTCCTGTGTTCGTCAAGAACCCCGTGAACCCCGATTTGGAGCTCTGGATAGGTGCTCTGCAACGTCTGAATCAGGCTGGCGTGAAGCGTCTTGGAGCCATCCATCGTGGGTTCTCCAGCTACGAGCAGAAAATTTATCGTAATGCACCTATGTGGCAGATTCCCATCGAGTTGCATCGTCGTATTCCTGAGCTGCCAATCATCAGCGACCCCTCGCATATCGGTGGTCGTCGTGAGTTGATTGCACCGCTGTGTCAGCAGGCTATGGACTTAGGTTTCGACGGTCTTATTGTTGAGAGTCACTGCGATCCTGACAAGGCTTGGAGCGATGCTAAGCAGCAGGTGACGCCCGATGTGCTCGACTACATCCTCTCATTGCTGATTATCCGCGATGAGCATGTGATGACAGAGGGTATTCAGCAGTTGCGTAAGCAGATTGACGACTTGGACAACCAGTTGATGGACTTGTTGGCTAAGCGCATGCAGGTATGTCGTCAGATTGGTGAATACAAGAAGGAACACAACATGACCGTCTTGCAGGCTTCGCGTTATAACGAGATTCTCGAGAAGCGTGGTGTGCAGGGAACGCTGACAGGTATGGCTGCCGAGTTTGTTGCCAAGGTGTTCGAGAGCATTCACGAAGAGAGTGTGCGTCAGCAGATAGAAATCGTCAATAAATAATAAGGTATGAAGATACTTGTTATGGGTGCAGGAAAGATGGGCTCGTTCTTCATCGACCTGCTGAGCTTCGAACATGAGGTAGCTGTATTTGAGCGCGATGCCAAACGCATGCGTTTCACGTATAACTGTCAGCGTTTTACGACCTACGAGGAGATTCAGGAATTCAAGCCCGAACTGCTGATCAATGCCGTCACGCTGAAATACACCATTCCTGTGTTCAAAGAGGTGATTCCATATCTGCCCAAGGAGTGCATCATCAGCGATATCGCCTCTGTAAAGACGGATATGAAGGAGTTTTACGAGTCCACGGGTATGCGTTACGTTTCTACGCACCCCATGTTCGGCCCTACGTTTGCCAACCTGCAACAGCTCTCCGAGGAGAACGCCATTATCATCAGCGAGGGCGACTATATGGGTCGCATCTTCTTCAAGGACCTCTATCAGAAGTTGGGGCTCAACATCTACGAGTACACCTTCGAGGAGCACGATAAGACGGTGGCATACTCTTTGAGTATTCCCTTTGTTAGCACCTTCGTCTTTGCTGCCGTTATGAAGCATCAGGATGCGCCTGGTACCACCTTCAAACGCCACATGCGCATAGCCAAGGGTGTGCTGAACGAGGACGACTACCTGTTGCAGGAAATCCTGTTCAACCCCTATACGCACGACCAGGTTGCCCAGATTCGAACGGAACTCAAAGAACTTCTGGAAATTATCGACCAGAAAGACGCCGATGGCATGAAGGGCTATCTCACGAAGATACGAAACAATGTCAAGCGCGACATAGAAATCAAGTAACATTATCGACGCGTAGGCACATCATGGTGAGGTCGTCGTTGGGCTGGGCATCCTTGCGGAACTCTTCTATTTCTTGCGCAATATGCTCTATCACTTGCTGGCTCGAAGCATGGCTAACTTTCTTGAGGCTCTCCAGCAGGCGACTGTCACTAAACTGCTGTTGTTCAGGGTTCTCAGCTTCGTTGAGTCCGTCCGTATAGATAAACAGCGTGTGTCCTTTTATGTTGTCGATTTGCTGCCCTTCGAACTGTATGTCAGGGAAGAGTCCAATGGGAACATTCGTTTCCATTTCCAGGAACGTGTTCTGATGTTCTCCTCCGCCCAGTACTGGAGGATTGTGTCCGCAGTTGCAGAAATCCAGCTTTCCTGTCGATAGGTGCAGCAAGGCGATAAACATGGTGACAAACATGCCCTGTTCGTTGCCGATGGCCAGTTCGTTGTTCATCTTGCTGGCTATGTCTGCGGGCATCAAGTGCTGTGTAGCCAATGTGTGGAATAGTTTTGCCGTCTGTGCCATAAACAGTGAGGCTGGTACACCTTTGCCCGATACGTCGCCAACGCAGAAGTAGAACTCGTCGTCTTGCAGCACGTAGTTGTACAGGTCGCCGCCAACTTCGCGAGCTGGAGTCATCTGGGCATACAGGTCCAACCCTTTTCGCTGTGGAAACTCGTGGGGCACCATCGACATCTGTATGTCGCGGGCAATGCGTAGCTCACTCTCAATGCGTTCCTTCGCAGTTGTCGTCTCCTCCAATTGGTTATAAGCCTTTTCTAACTTCTTGTGTACGCTACGGCGATAGAGGGCGTAGAACAGGAAGAATAGCGAGAGCAGCATCAGGGCTACGGCGGTAGCAATCCAGCGCTGTCGTGAGAGTGTAACTCGCTGATTGGAAATCAATTGCTCCTTCTCTTGCGTTTCGTAAATGACGGCTAATTCCGCAGCATTGTCCTTGTCTATTTTCTCTTCGACGCTGTCAAGTAGCGAAATCAGTTTCGATGCTGTGCCCAGTGCATCTGTTTGATGTCCCATTTGTTGCTGGGCATGAAACCTGCGGGCTAGCACCTGCGTCAGGTAATTCATGGAGTGGTGTGAGTCGTTGTCGAAATAGAACGAGTCGGCATTGGCCAAAGACTGCTCTACTTCTTTCCATCGGCCTGCCAACTCCAGATAGGACGCTGCCGACTTCTTTCCGAATGGCGTGGTTGAGTATTTAGTCTGGCAATATGACTGGAAATGCCGTTCTGCCTCCTTGCGATTCCCCTCACGGAAATAGAATCTGGCCTGCACCATCTCTACCTCTGCCGTACAGTTGTCCTTGACGTGACTGGGAATGTCGCTGGTTCCGACAGTCTGCTCGTAACTTTTCAATAGCCTGGGAAGCCATCGGCGAGCCGTCTCGAAGTCACCTTCTAAGGAGTTGTCGGAAATAGCATCGACACAAAGTATCATCTCCGGATAGTACCACGAGAAGCTTTTGGCACCCACCAGTATCTCTTCGTACATTTGGTACGCCCGCTCGTAGTTCTCGTTTCCCTCTTTCCGATGCCCCAGTTTCATTTGGCAGTTGCCAATGTTGGCCATAAAGTCAGGGGCATATTCGTGTGCCGTACTTGACGTGTCCTTATTCGTGGCAGCCAGTGCCTCGGTGGCATATTTCAACGCGTGTTCTGTATTGCCTACATTCTGGGCTGAGTTTATCAGCAGATTGTATGCGAAATAGAAATGATTGCGCTTCATGTCCTTGTCTTTCAGTGCACGCAGGGCATAGATGCCCGACACTCTGGGTTGGTACTGCTCGGAGTATATCTGGGCACGACGGCAGTTAGCCAGTCCTTCACCGTACAGCCCCTCGCGCTCCAGACTGTCCACCATAGCCATTGCCGCGTCTGGCTCATCGTCCATCAGTTCGTAAAGCACAGCGGTCAGGCTGTCAGTCAGTTCCTTGTTATTTCGGTTTACAGTATGCTTACCGTTACAGCTTGCCAGAACCACAACGGCAGCCATCAGTATGATCTTGATACTATATCTCATCTTTCGTTTCAGACTTCTTTGTTGCAAAGATACGCGATTTTTACGAAATGGCAAAGCGTTTTGCGAAAAAATGCAATTTATTCCCATAGATGAAGGGCTGACAGCGCTCGTGTCTGTCAGCCCTCTTCGTTCACTCTTCACTCTTCACTCTTCACTTTCCACTCACCTCATGCAGCTTGCCGTTCCCAATGCGGTCAGTGCCGCCGTCAGAATGCTGATGATGACCTGAATCACCGTCTTCCATGTTTCCTTCTTCATCGTTCTCTTAACTCTTAATTCTTAACTCTTTATCAATCCTCGTCGCCGCCGTTGTTGTTGTTTCCGCCGCCTCCGTTGTCACCGCCACCGGTGTTGCCGCCATTGTCACCGCCGCCGCTTTGAGAACCGCCGTTCCCTGAACTCGTAGATCCGTTCCCCGTGGATCCATTCTCGTCCTCGTCTTTCTTCAGGAACGAATCGATGTTGATAAACTCGGCCTGCTTCAGGAACTGACGGCTGGAGATGTTCTCCTCCGTAGTCTGCTCAGGCAGGAAACGGATGTGCAGCGCCTTCAGGTGGCTGTTCACGTTGAACTTGTCCTTCGACTGAGCACCGCCCTTGGTGTTTTCGAGCGTGGTGTAGAACGTGCCAAGACCCTCAATCTTCACCTTCTTCGACTCCAGCAGCATCTCAATGAGACAGCTGCGG